>CALZMY010000166.1 GCA_945788675.1 uncultured Gammaproteobacteria bacterium
CGTTTTCTCTCCCTCAACATTAGCCAGATCCTCGCCTGCCGATTTTGCTTCAAATGATCGAGTAATTTTGGGCTTATGTGTAATGAAAGTTAAATAGTCAGCATCTTTAAAATGTTTATTGACTTTAACCTCATTAGCACCCGTGGATAAGTCAGAAATCGTCGCCTCACCACTTGAATCCGTTTCTGCCGTATTCCCCTCAACGACTACCTTTGCGCCTTCTATCCGAGCACCGGAGCAAACGTCCCGCACAGAGACCTTGACCTTCCCTTTCTTGAGGGCCTTAACGGCTGCTCCCTTTGCTGATGTTTCACCAAGCTCTGCCATCGTTTTATCTCACACTTTTATCTAGCACTACCTGCTGTGAATTATGAATAACTGTTGCCGCACGCTGCGCTCTATCTGAAGAACAGTACATCATAGCGGGAGATAAAGTTTGTCCCGCCTGGATATATGAAGCGATGATACCAGCAAAAACGATCCCCGTAGCCGCGCCAAGATCCCCCATGGAGTCTGCTGGATGTTCATGGGCAAAGTCTTCTACAAAATGATGTGCATTTCTTGTTATGGCGACACCATACTCTTTGGAAAAATACGATTCACCGTTAAGTGATGAGTATATTGATTTTATTTTATTCGAGTCTATATTTCCGATCGCGGCTGAAAATGCTTCGGACAAACCACCGCCTGTGTAGGTTTTATTACTGAACATATGACCATTTTCCACCCCGATTCCCGGCTCATACATGCAAGTTAAATGCTTCCTTTGATGGCCGTTGTTTCGTGCCAGTAATAAAAAGCCCGCCCCTTCGCCAGGCACAAAACCATCCATCGCCGTACCACATAACAGCCTGTTGGCACCATCCAGCATATCCACTACGCACTTATCATAAAAGGTATCAACGCCACCCACCAGGACATAATCTTGCTCGCTGCTTTCAAAATAGCGAAACGCTAGCTTGATTGCATTTAAACCGCCCGCCCTACCGATAGATATTATCCGACTACTATTTATATCTAAATTCACACCTGACTGCAGTGCAATGTTTTCTATTAATAATTTATTCACACCAAGATCGTTTTTATCGAGCTGCTCTGGCCCCGCTAAAAAGAGTGGAAGTGAACTGTTTTCCGGAATAGAGGGCGTGAGTTCAATCAAGGCCAATTTCGCCAGCTGTAACATTCTTGCCTGTTTTGCGGATATATCTCCTTTTATCTGCTCTTCATTTAAACAACCTTCCAAGGCTTCATCAGGAACCATGGCCATCTTTACTTTGTTATAATTTTTATCGAAATAATCTGTTTCCCGGTATGCGCTCACATCTGCCCGCACCGCAGCGGCTGTCATCTCGGTATTAGCGCCTACTGGCGTTATCATCCCCATACCCGCGATATAAATTTTGGCTTTATTATTCACGAGGCCAGAACCCTTGCGCTTGTGTTGGGAAGTTGCACATTATGTTCATTCAGCGCCAGTTCCATGGCGGCAGCATGGCGCTGGCGCTGGCTACCCCCTATCAATTTCTCTTTGAGCATTTCAGTTGTAATAGGAGACCCCATGAAATAGCGATGACCAACGATAAAATTTTGCCCATGTTGACGCCACATCGCCGCAACTTTTTCGACATCTGGATAAGGCAGATTTTCATCTTCATCCAGCTCCACATTGTCATCTTCAACGTCATCGTTAGGAATGCGTGGATAGCTATCCGGTTCATCAATAGCCAACTGCTGCTTTTCGAGATCCACACCGGTGATCTGACTGAACGACTCGCCTGCCAGCTTCGCCAATGAGGAGTCCTCCATCTTGCTGATCAACCAGTTAATCGCGTGTGGATCGCCCAGCACTCCAATGGCTTTTATCACGGCCCTCGCCTGGCCTTCATCTTGAGATAATCTCGAGATCCATTCGCGCGCCAGCTCGACCGGCAGGACGCGAAATACCAGTTGAATTGTCTGCGTTTGATAAGGGCCTGACTTAAATATCACCGGTTTCAGGTGCTGTATACTGGCCCGATGACCTAACAAAACAGCCGACCAGTTTGACCAGAAGCGAATGCCTTCATTTTCAGCACTCATCGCCATATTGATCGCTGGCATGCAGTCCTGACGACGCAACTCTCCCACCAGACGTAAGGCTCGTGCATAGAGTTTTTCATGTTGCCGGCAATCGTCGCGCTGTAAAATGTTGCTCAGTAGTTCACCTGGATCCCGACGGCGAACACTGCAGGTCGCCAACCCTAGATACTTATGGCTCATTTCCTTGCCATTAAGGAATCGCTCTACCCAGGGATTTACCATTTCAGCGGGCAACCAGCCCATCGCAGAGATCAGCCCCTGCATGGTGGAATCATTTTCCAGGCCGACCTCAACAGCCATCTGAATTTTTCTGATTTCATGGCTACGCATCGCAATCACCATGGCTGTAAACACTTCGCCCGGACCCTGCAATGCCAGGGCCTCTTCACAAGCTTGCCAGCCAATCTCTACCGAGGACATCAAACCATCAAGCTTAAATTCTATACGCTGCTCTAATTCAAGAATTTCGCTCGCATCATAGTGAGGTTGATTTACCGATATCGAACGTAGTAGCCATAGAAAAGAGACGTCATTAACGTATTGCTCATAAATATCTTTATAAGCACTATGGCAGTGCGGCAGGTTTGTAATACTCTGATTTTTAATGCTCAGGCCCGTCATCCCAATGCCAGCTTAACCTAGAATATTTTTTTTGTTATGCCATAAAGGATCACCCAGGCGGCAGACATTTTTTCCTTCGAATTTCACATCGAAAGAGTACATCATAAATTCACACTCACCCTTGATTTTACCGCTGATGACCCCTTTAGCGACACCCGCTTCATCACCACTGCTGGTCGAATATATCGCGCCTTTAACCATCGGCATTTTGCCATTTGTCTTAACGGACTTGGCTCCTTTACTAGCATCGGCTGCCTGCCCCAGATTAGGATATGGAATCGGCACGATAGACGGGCCAACCGGTGTTTTACAAACATCGGGGAAGACAACGCTTTTACCGCCACTGCCTTTGTGAGCTATTCCGCGCCCATTTGAAAATGTTGTTTGAGCCATAATTCGTTCACCTGTAACTTGAGTTACCTTATCATGCCGATTTTTATATCACTTATTTTCAGTGCCTGCTTATCACACGGCATTGCCGCACGCCACGCCATGCTCAACTTTAATTGATTCGGTTCGATGATCAATGTTTCCAGATTAAATTGAGGCTGCACTACATTTCCTGCAACAGTGACATCGGAGTTTAATCTGATATACGGCACTTCAAAGTTCAGGGTGCCACCTGGATGCATGTGAGTAATCGATACCGGTTCGCCCCCTTTGAGAAATCCAGGATAGACCAGATCAGGGTGTGCCATGCTAAAAAACCGTTTATCGAAATCGTGAGGTAAGTAGGGAGCCCTTCCAGTTTGCCAGGCATCATCATAGGTACCGGCATAGCGGGAACGTGGTAACCAATGCGCTGCGCTCACACCAAAACAGGCGGGCGCTGGCTGCTGGTTAAAGTGGGTAATCAGGTCGCCGGGGGTTTCAAGATTCGGCAGGGACACGCCGTCCATCTCCTCTACCTTGCGTTGGCCAGCAAATCCACAGCCAACAGGATTTCGCTCTTCGACCGCAGCAATCACTCCATCGACAAGATGCGTACCGCCGAAGGCTCTTTCATAAACCATCGGCATCGTTTTAAATGGTTGAGCCGGAGTAATACGCCCCCCCTGCCATTCGCGATCACCAAAAACACGGATCTCTTTATGCACCTCACCAACCGCCAGAGCGACGTCCAGTTGACTAACCGCTTTCTCATCCGGCGCAATGGCATTGCCAAGCATAATGATGTCACTACTCGTTTTACCGATATGATAATCAGAGGCGTATTTAAGGCTGGATTCACCAGGGTCGCCCCAGTACTCATCCCCTTCTATCGGTGGCAACTGTTGATCGGCAAGGGTCCACTGCTTGCCAATATTAAAAGTCGCCCTGACGATTAGGTAGAGTGTATCGACTGCCTCTTCATCTGGAAACAGGGCCATGTTTGCGGCGAAGGGCGTACTGTTATGGAGTTGCAACATATTGGGATGAGAGGCTTAATTGACCTGAACCGAACCGCCCATAATCCGATTGACACCAGTTGAACGGTTTAACAGATATTTGCCTCGAATCAACACCTTTCCCGATCTGGTCAAAGTGATACTCGATTCACCACACTTAAAGACAATCTCTTCTTTCGCTTCAAAGACCATACGTTTACCATTAATCTGAACGTCTTCGATATTCAAATCACTTTCAATTTCCACACCACTGGTATTTCCTGGCGGCAATTGTTCAAAATTTTCCAGCATATCCTGCAAGGGGCTGTGGATCATCCCCATCACTACCGGCTGATGCAGATCTCCATTAGCAAACAGTAGCGCTACCTGTCGGCCAAGATGCATTTTGCTAAGTCCCAATGTCGTGATCGCAATTAATGGGTGTTCGGCTGGATTACCCGGGAAATCGACAAGGAGCCGCCCCTGCTCATCTATCGCGACCAGCGTGCCAATGATAATTTCACCGGGCGCCATATGAGATAAGGATGGAGATGCTTCATCCGTTACCTGGGTTATTTCAGATTCTTTATATTTCACAATCAGCTACCATTAGTTGGTGATCACTTTACTGCCATTAATCACCACATTTCCCGAACCCTTGACATTGATCGCCTTGCCACTCATGGTGATATCACCATTGCTTTTCATCACTATCTGCGCAGACCCTGTTCTAATGGTGATTTTATCATCTGCCTGTAGCGTGATAGTTTGAGCCTGTAATGCATAATCTTTTGTTACGTTCTCTATGTAGTCACCTTTAACCGATTCCTTCAGGTCTTTATCAACTGTGATTGTCATGTTGCCGCTCACAGACTCTTTGTGATTTTCACCCACATCAATGGTTTTATTCTTCTTGATGGTTTCTGTCTGATTATTATTGACGGTCTTATTACGGTCATTTTCGATGGTTGAGTTTTCATCGTGCTTGATGGTTTTAGTGCGATCATTATCGACAGTTAAGGTCTCGTCGTTCTCAACCATCGTGTCCAGATTCTTTTCCGCATGCACATAAACCTGCTCTGAGCCTTTTTTATCTTCAAAACGCAGTTCATTATAGTTCGCAGCAGTACCATTTTTGGTTGAACGCGTCTTGATACCACTTTGTGTTTTTGAGCTATAAGGCGGCTTGTTCACGCCGTTATAGACCGTACCGGTGACAATTGGCCGATCTGGGTCCCCGTCAAGAAAAGTAACAATCACTTCGTGGCCGATTCGAGGTATGAAAGAACTGCCCCAGCCATTGCCCGCCCAGGACTGCATCACACGCAAATAACAGGAGCTATTTTCATTATTGTCACCTTCGCGATCCCAGATGAACTGCACTTTGATGCGACCAAATTCATCAATATAGATCTCTTCACCCGCAGGACCCGTGACAATAGCGGACTGCGGCCCTTTCATCACCGGGCGCTTGTGCAGCTGGATCGGACGATAATGCACATCTGACGGGATGCAGATGAAATCATTGATGTAATTCGAGTCACCCTGGTCGCCCGCGAAATAACTGGATTCATGCGCATGGTGATGTACCTCAAGCAAGATATAGCCGCCTCTTTCACTCTTGGTATCATGTTTATCCAGCTTGAAAAGGCCACCCGCATAAAAGGTGCTGCAATTACTCGATCCCTGAATCGTGTTCATCGGTACTTCTTCAGCATCCATACGGGCTTTTACCAGCTCAGCACCAGATCCCGAGTCATACAGACCGGGGTAGTCATAGTGTTTGAACTTGCCACTATTGGCAAACTTACCTGTCGACTTCGTCTCCGCAATTAAGCTTTTGTTCGGTTCTTTAAAGTTATAATCGTTTAAGATCCAGACCCCTTTTCTGAACTCGTAATTATGTTTCCAGTTCAGAATTTGCGAAGCCAGCGCGGAACCTTTTGAATAGGTCAGGTTCGTTTCAGCACACTCATCATAGGCATTAACTTTATCAACAATTATAAGGATATGTTTTTTGTTTTCGTGCGTAAAATAATAAGCGTAACCCTCTTCTTCAAGCAGTCTCGAAATATATTCCAGATCGCTCTCACCATATTGAACGCAATACTCTCGCGGCTTACCGCCTTCCGCGCGAAAATCAAAATCACTAAAACCCAGGTCATTAAACACCTGGATCACAATATCTTTAGTATTTTTATTCTGAAAGATCCGACGACTTTCGGTTTTGGAGAGAAACCATAACCAGGGCACCATAGTAAGCCCATATTCTCGCAAACCACGCTCATTAATTTCACCGAATGAAAATTGTTGAACAAAACCGTTAAATACCCGACCATGTTCATTCTGGATCTTAACGGTAATTTGCTTACCGACAAGCGTTTCCGGCTCTATATCCAGATTTGGAGAAAGAGCCGTAAGTTGAAATTGAAAAGGGGATGAAACAGACTCAACACCTTCGATAGATGTCAGTAAAAGCGCATCTTTTCCCAAAGGTGTATCAACAGCAATTAATCGACTGTCCTGAGTAAAACCACTCATTTAACTAAGACTCCCCACCCGAGAATAGATTATTGATGTATTCCGCACCTCGAATAATCTTGCGTACAGCAATAAGAAATGACAGCACTACTCTATAAAGAGTAGTGCTGTCATGCCAGGGACTTTACCCAGCTTTACCTGCGGCTACATCATAACCAAAGCGACTTGGGCCAGTGCCTTTATTAGTGGCATCATGACCTGTATACGAAACGGTACACTTGGAAAAGCTTAGTGCAATCGCTTCGTGTGGTGTTTGATCATCATTAGCTGAAAAATGATACTGGCTCACAATACAATCTTCCAGTTCATACGCAATAAATTCTTTTAATGCATCATCATCACCCGTCTGAACAAAACGAAGAGTGGCCTTTTTACCAGATGCGCCTAAAATCGATGCCTTAAAAAATGAAGGCGTAGAACCGTCTGCCACTTTTGTTAAGTTCACGACAGAAAAATTGGGTCTGCCAGACTCACGGTTAGACATATTTCCTGTTTCCATTCCTACCTCACGCGACACAGCAAAAGATGCCGATTCGATTTTCACCTGATCCTTATAACCATCAGCAGTCACGTTTCCTTTTATTCCATCAAACTCAAGATATATTGCCATTATTTATCCCCTGTTCCTAATGCTTGTTTTTATTTAACAATTAAGTAGACCCAAAAACCGCTCATATTACAGCTAAAGCTTACACCCTTCAATTTTAGCAAACGCCATTAATTACAACATTCTCAGATGCTTATCCAATAGGGTAACATATTAATATGCACCCAAAAACCTGCAGCAGCAAACATGCATTCCTGATACATTCTTAAAGAGACATTTTAAGTCTGATGTTAGCATCTCGCAAAGCTAAGGAATCGCTGATTAATTCAGCCACCAGCTAAAAACCGTATTGAAAATCAAACAACATCCTCATGCTATCTGCTTCAGGTTGCTGGCCAGTTGCTGAAAACTCATCGAGCACTTTAAACCCGAACTGCAAATTACCGCTAAAATTATAACCATGGGAGAATTGCAAACCAAAACCAACATCCGCCAGCTTGCCTGTCGCATCATCTGCATCAACGAGGATTGAGTACTGCTTACCATAGCCGTAATCGATAAAAATCACGGGTTTAATAAGACTTTTAAGATTGACTGCCCCAATCTCGAAATCAAGCAGATCCGGACTGTTAAATATCCAGTCCGCCCCAAGATAAATAGCATCATCCGCAGTAAAAAAGCTCGGCGAAAACCCCCTGACGCGCGTTGGGCCCGCTAGAGAAAAGCGTGCGATCGATGACAAATTACCACCGGAATACTGGATACTGGAACGATAGATCAGGCGCGAATCACTTTCCGTGAACGGCACCTTCAGAAAGGTCAACAACGTATAATCAGCTGATAAAATATCGTAACTTTCATCCTGGCCCGGGTCTGCTCCGAAATCGAAACTACCCCTTGTATATTTAACGTTACCATCATGTAAACGCTTATTTACATCATCCAGAAAATCAAAATTATATTTAAATGAATAATGAGTGAGCTCTTCATCCAGGGCGTTATTAATATCAAGTAAATTACCAATCTGTAAGTTAGACTTTATCGTTTCAGAGCGAAGCTCATAACTAATATTTTTCGTTCGCCCACGCTGCTGAATATACCGGCCATTTAAAGCAACCACATCGACTTCACCATTCAGGTCAATATCAACTATCTGGGTTTGATCTACAATAAACTGGTTCCGCGATGATTCCAGGCCAAAGCGAAACCGTGGGCTAAAAAAATTACTTTCAAAAGCCAGCTGCCAATAGGTCGTGTTGTCGGGTGATTTTGCCTGCAGCACACTGGCACGCAGGTAATCGGCGATCCCTAAAATATTATTAAGCTGATAATCGGCATAAAAACGATACAAACCAGATTCATCGGTACCATGATTATCAGCTCTGACATGGGCATCGTAGCGGTTTTCATTCTTCACATTGATATTTAAACGGGTATCTCCCACCTGATAACCGGGCTCAAAATAACCATCCACACTAATACCGGGAAAATCGCTAATAATAAACAGGTTGTCTTCAACGACTTTATTCGTGACCGGCTGCCCGACCAGGTCGCCAAAAACAGCTTCCAACGTATCAGCACGGTATAGCTCGTTGCCATTCACCGACACCTCACCCAACATCCCCAATAACAAAGTAAGGTTTACTACGCCATCTCGCACCCGCTGCTTAGGAATATAGGCCTTGGCAAGCACAAACCCCCGCTTGCGATAAAAACGGGTGATCTCGTGAGCCACTGTCTCAATTTGACCAAGGGTAACACCACGCTTACCGCGCTGGTCGCGAATCAACCAGACCAGTTTTTGCACTTCAAGTGGGCTCACATGCCGGTCGACAGTCTCTTCTTCAATATCGGAAAGGAGGTCAGATATCTCCCCTAGCTCATCAATCGTATACCCCGACTCCAGCAGTGTACCTTCGCCCATAATTTCAAAACGAATCCCTTCCACCAGTTCCGCCAGGGCTTTATGGGTAATGCCTAACTCCGGGTATTCAACCAGTCCCTGAATCCTGAATTCCGTGACGGCGAGTCGCGGCCCTGCCGTTGGGTCAGGTGAACGATCCCTTAATGCCGGCACATCCAGATCACGCAGCAGTGTCTTCTCTTCAGCCTCTCCGAACTGCTCGATCTCCGGCATCTCCAGAAACCCTGCATTCGTCATCGAGCTATAGGCGCTAAAAATAAAAAATATTAGCGCGCCTGTTTTTTTTATTGTAATTCTTACCATGACTATCCAGAATAAATTAACGGGGAATATCATCTCGTCAACGGCGCCACAGTTATCACCCGCTGCACCCATGTATCATGCAGTGTAAGTACCCTTATATGCCATAACCGGCGCTGGTTTAGGAGACCCCACCTAAAGAGATAAACACACCATAGCGACTAAAAAAGCGTGCATCTTTCACTCGCGTCACGCAGAGATGACTCACATTAAGCAGATTACACTTCTTCCTCGTCGTCTTCTTCCTCTTCACCCTCATTTTCACCGCTAGCACGTTGGTCTGCGGGCAGACGTATCGCAGTATCACCATAGTTATAGTTTCTGACCTCAGAAAAGATGGCGGGGTCGATTTTGCCCAACGAGTCAATATCAATCAATTGCTGGCCCGATAATCCCGCGCCCCCGTCGATGACCAGTAGCGCCAGGTCTGCACTGGTCGTGATATTTCCAGGTTCATCACCAACGTAGAAAACGGCGCCCTGACTCGCAATCAGCGTGAACTGATCATTGATCCTTAAGCGTATCGGCCGCGCTTGATCACCAAAACGTGAAACGCTGTTAACAAAAAGGCTTTCCGCGGTGATATCTGCCTCAGCAAAACCAACGCCCGTGGTGGAGACCGAATTTGCGTTGCCGTTGAGAATGGCCACACTGCCGGCATATACCGGGGCGCTGATGCTGCCGCCATAGTTCGCATCAATCGCACCAACGGCAACGCCGCTACGCTCGGTCACATTCAGCGTAATATCACCAGCATTGCTCAAAATAACATCACCACTGTTACGCAGGTCCTGAACAGAGACGTTCCCTGTATTGTTGATATTCACCGTGCCTGCGGTCGTATTAATCGCACTCAATGTTGACGTAGTGGTATTAATCGCTCCCGAAGTGTCCAGATGACTGAACCCGCCACCACTGCCACTCGTGTAGTTGATGGCACCGCCGCCAATGCCCTGCGCGGCTGCCAGCGTTACCGCGCCTGCCGACAGATTGCTCGACTGACTCACCATCGCCCCTTCACTGGCATTCAGGTTAATCGTCCCCGCCGTGATATCGCCAAGCTGCATATCGCCGATCAGGGCATTGCCGGCCGATAAACCGCTATTCGCGGTGACATTGAGTGCGCCACCTACCGTGGTATTGGTGAGCGTAATGCCGTCAGATTCAATCAGGGTGGCGTCGTTGGCGGCATCTAGATGCACTGTGTCAAAGTTATTGGCGCCATTGTTTAAGATAATATTACCCGCTGACGAGGTTAATACAGCCAATCCCGTTGAGTTACTCGTGTGAACAGTCACCGCACCTGTCGCCGTGATCTCACCTACTGAGGTCACCGTGAGTTGCTCTGCGGTCGCACTGGCGAGATGGGTGGCAGAGCGATTATTTACATTTATCGTGGTGCCGTTAAGGGTGAGTGCGCCTGATAGCTGATTATTGCCATCTAAATTAATGCTCTCCGCCGCATTTAGATTCAACGCCCCGCTTGAGCTTAGCGCTGCATTACTGTTGATCGAACCGGTTGTCGTCGTGACGTTGATAGCCCCCGTGTTATTCGCCATCTGCGTGATCGCAATAGCATCTTGTTCCTCGATAAA
>CALZMY010000167.1 GCA_945788675.1 uncultured Gammaproteobacteria bacterium
GTGAGCCACGGCATCTACGAAGGTGAAGGCGCGGGATTTGATATTTTCGCGGCTGACTGGAATGATTTCTTTGATCCTTCGCAAAATATCGGCCACTTGTATGGCCCAGATGGCAATGGCAACTAAAGCAACTCAATGAATATTAAGTGACCAGGCTCAGTCAGTGCTTAAACTGTAACTCGACCCGTTTCGCTTCATCATCAACAATGAGTAGATTAAAGGCATTCCACTGGAACTAGTGACGATTGAACTGGCGATCAGACTGGAAGAGATTCAGATGTTGTACGGAATGGATCGGCGAGGAATAATTCTAAGGAACCCCTGATTAATTCTAGGTGGATACCGGAGTGGCGAATTCATATTCAATCAACATTCAAAACCTCATAGAAAAATCACTTCATGCTCAACCCAGACCGCCGACTACACGCACTCACAGCAATACCAGCGATGCCAGTCCCAGAAACACAAAGAACCCCACTACATCAGTCACAGTAGTCAACATCACGCCCCCCCCGAGCGCCGGATCGGCGCCCATTTTTTTGAGAAACAGTGGAATACAGGCGCCAGCAAAGGAGGCCACCAGCAGATTGATAATGATCGCCGCACCAATCACCCAGCCGATCTGGTAATTACCAAACCAGAGGATTGCCACTGCGGCGACCACCAGCGACCACAACGCGCCGTTTAATATCCCAATGGTCATCTCTTTCAATAGCAACTGGCGCGCATTGGCACGGCCGATCTGCCCCAATGCGATACCGCGAATCACCAGCGTCAACGTCTGACTCCCCGCGATGCCGCCCATGCTGGCAACGATCGGCATCAACACTGCCAACGCCACCACCTGTTCAATCGTGGCATCAAAGAGCCCAATCACCCATGAGGCCAGCAATGCAGTTAAAAGATTGGCACCCAGCCATATACCACGCTGACGCGCACTCACCGTCGCCGGGGCAAACATATCGCCCTCTTCATCGAGACCGGCCATGCTCATCATCGAGTGCTCAGCCTCATCACGGATCACATCGACCACATCATCAATGGTGATACGCCCCAGCAGCCGGTGCTCGTCATCGACCACCGGCGCCGATACCAGATCGCGATGCTCAAACAGACTCGCCACCTCTGTGGCAGCAGTCCCCGCAAGAATGCTCTCTCCTGCGACGGACATCACATCACGCACCATCTTTGCTGGCGACTGGGTCAACAATACTGTCAGCGACAGTTGGCCGAGATAGCGATCGTCACGCTCAACCACGAACAGCGTATCGGTAGTCTCCGGCATCTCACCACGCAGCCGCAGGTAACGTAACACCACATCGAGCGTGACATCCGCGCGTACCGTAATGGTGTCGACGTTCATCAGGCCACCGGCGGTGTCTTCAGGATAGGACATCACCGACTCAAGACGATGACGGTTCTGCACGTCCATCGCCTGTAACACTTCATCGATCACCGCCGCAGGCAGGTCCAGCAGGATGTCGGCAAGATCGTCTGTCTCCAGCCCTTCAGTAGCCGCCACCAGCTCATCGGCACCCATCTCGCCAATCAGCGAGGCGCGCAGATCATCATTGACATGCAACAGCACTTCACCGTTGATGTCAGTATCGAGCAGATCCCACAACAGAGAACGTTCGTGATGCGGCAGAGATTCTAATAGATGCGCAACTTCAGCCGGATGCAGGTGATTAAGCATGCCGCGTACATTCGACAGGGTGTCGTGTTCTAACGCCTGGCTAAATAGTTCAAGTCGTTGCTGACGTTTCTCGCGTTCGATATTATCTGGCATTACCCTGTCCCATTCATTTGCTACTTAAACAAGTTTAAGGAAAAGCACTACAGAATGGAAAAGTTTTTGATGTACGATTGATAACGCCAGTACTCGGAAGCCCCCTGGAAAAATACTATCAGTGCAGGTTAAGCACTTCAACCGCCGTCGCAATTTCACCCGAATCATGTAGCTTGAGTAAGGCGCTCACCTGCTTCGATAGTAATGCCACATCACTGTCATTGATGACTTCCTTCACCTCCGATAGCGTTGTGGCATGCATGCTAAATTCCCGCAAGCCCATTCCCAACAGCAGCGCTGTAAAGCGTGGATCACCTGCCATCTCACCACACATTGCTACTGGCGTGTTGCACCGCACACCCGCCTCTATCGTCATATGAATCAAGCGCAGGACTGCGGGATGTAGTGGGTCATAGAGATACCCCACATCCGTATCCATGCGGTCGGCCGCAAGCGTATATTGAATCAGATCATTGGTCCCTATCGAAAGAAAATCCAGCTGCCGTGCAAAATATTCCGCCGCAATTGCAGCAGCAGGCACCTCGATCATCGCCCCAACCGGCATTGCGCCATCAAACGATTGTCCTTTTTCTCGTAGCACTGCTTTACTCATTTTCACCAGTCGTTGAAGTTGCTGTACTTCATGCATGTTCGACAACATCGGCACCATCATGCGCACTTTTCCCAACGCCGATGCTCTGAGAATAGCACGCAATTGAGGTAAGAATAGCTGCGGCTCCTTCAGACACAGGCGAATCGCACGCAACCCCAGTGCTGGATTCACCCCGGAATATTCATCCAGTTGATCAATACTCATATGTTTATCCGCGCCAATATCGAGTGTGCGTATTGTCACAGGCCGCCCTTTAAAGGCACGCACTAACTTCGCATAGAGCTGGTACTGCTCTTCTTCATCAGGTGGCTCGGATCGATTCATAAAGAGCATCTCGGTACGAAACAGGCCAATCCCATCGGCATCGGATTGCCTCGCCGCTGCGACCTCCTCGGCCAGTTCAAGATTCACCATTAAACGAATCGCACAGCCATCACGACTCACAGCGGGTAACCGTTCCAGCTTCTTCAGTGCGGTAGCTCGGGCCTTATCATGCTCAATACAGCTTTGATAAAAACTCAACGCGTTATCATCGGGGGACGCAATCGTGATGCCATAGCGACCATCCACTATCAGCAGCTCGCCTTGCATCAAACAGCGGCATGCGTGGTGTGCGCCCACCACCGTCGGTATGCCGAGGCTGCGTGCCAGAATAGCGGTATGTGAATTGGCGGCCCCATCCTCGGTAATAAAGGCGGCCACACCACGCTGGTGCATCAGTAACATATCTGCCGGAGAGAGCTCATCGGTGACGATCACACTTCCCCTCGTTTGCTGTAATAGCGCTTCATGCATATGCTCGGATTGGCTTAGCAGAATTCGTTGAATACGATTAACTACGTGATCAATATCATCACGGCGCGTCTTGAGATAAGGGTCATCCATCACATCGAACACTGTCACTAACGCGTCACGTTGTGATTTCAACGCCCACTCTGCATTACACTGTAGACGCTTAATCAGTTTCACCGGCGCATGACTCAACACCTCATCCTCGACCATTAATAGATGTGCATCAATAAAGGCCGTGATCTCAGGGCTGGTACCAGCAGGGATTTGCTGACGTATCTGTTTGAGCTGCTGTTTAGCCTTTTTGATGGCCGCCTCGAAACGCGCCACTTCATCCATTATCAGTGGCCTGGGGATCGCATACTCAAGGATCTCAGGTTGATCGCGGCGCAAAACCTGGCACGGCCCGATGGCAACCCCCCTTGAAACGCCAGTACCACTCAGCATTAACGCCATAAAAAGACAGACTCCTGATTATTCCGTGGTCACCATCTTTTCTGTTACCTACATCGGAAATGTATTCCTGGACAAATTTTCACTATTCTTCTTCGCCAAAACGTTGCGCAATCAGCCGCTGAATCTGCGCGATTGCCTGCGCTTCATCCTCACCATCTGCGGTGACTTCAATCTGCGATCCTTTTGCCGCCGCCAGCATCATCACGCCCATAATGCTCTTGCCGTTAACACAACGACTGCCACGCTTCACATTGATGGTGCTATTAAAACTGGAGGCCAGGGTGACAAACTTGGTTGCTGCGCGCGCATGTAGCCCCAGCTTATTGATAATGGCAATCTCGGCACTCACCATGACAACTAACCTTCCTCCCTTTGACAACGAAAGACCCCATCACGTCCGCCACTCAGCGCCTTTTCAAGTAA
>CALZMY010000168.1 GCA_945788675.1 uncultured Gammaproteobacteria bacterium
ATACTAAAGGGCTAGGGGTATGGTGTCTTGATCCTGTCGATGGTACCAGCAACTTTGCCGGCGGTGTGCCGTTCTGTGCGGTATCACTGTCGTTGCTCAAAGATGGCGAGGTGTTGATGGGTGTTGTCTATGACCCAATGCGTGATGAATGTTTCACTGCAATCAAAGGTGAAGGTTCATGGCTCAATGGTGAACCACTTGGGCAGCGTATACCTGAGCCACCACTGGCCAAAGGAATCGCGATGATCGACCTGAAGCGGCTACCACGTGAACTGGTGATGCGAATCATTGATGAAAAGCCGTTCAGCTCACAACGCAACGTCGGTGCCGTTGCACTGGAGTGGTGCTGGATCGCCGCCGGGCGTTGCCACGTCTACCTGCATGGACGGCAGCGTATCTGGGACTATGGTGCTGCCGGATTGGTGCTGCACGAAGCCGGTGGTCACTCGATCACGCTTGAGGGTGAGCCGGTATTGTCAGTGAGTCTTGAGCCACGTTCTGCGGTGGCTGCGCTTAATAAAATGTTATTTGATGAGTGGGTGGCATGGCTGGGGATCTCAGCTAAAAAATAGGCCAGTGTCGCCCTTGAGTGACATGCAGGCGAGGCCTCGTCTGGTCTGCGGATTGGCCCGTCTATTACTTGTGGAGACGAGCGCGCACTTTTTGTTCGAAAAGCGAAGTAATATTTGTTAGTTATTTGTTTTTATTATTATTTATCCGGTCATTTTAAAACGTCATCAATGTAAAAATCACATCAGGCCCCGCTTAACTTAGCGTAGACAGCGCCAGATGAGTTTATAACTTTCAGGTTATTTGTGATATTGCCGATATATGAATACCTGGTGATGCTTTCCTCCCATAAAAAATCGCTCAGGTTACTCTTTTTGATAAACATATAAAGGTAATTCATATGGGTTTATATGCAAACTCCATAGTAGGTTTTAGGTTGCTGGTTTGTGTGATAAGCATACTGTGCTGGGTGCAACCCGCGCATGCAGAATTTGTCTTTGGTTTTACAAATCTTAATAATGACCCAGAGCAACGAGCAAATGAAATGGGGCAGTTGTGTGGTCGCTTTGATGCGGGTGGCCTGAACTGTGAAATGGATACCGATGGGACGCCAGATGGCGAATCAGCGACCCCGACCGACTGGGTGCAGGAGATCGTAGTAATTGACGGTCAGGAGTACTGGCACAATGTTGTCGGTGATCCGGCAGACGGCTTTGCGATCGAATATTTTACAAAATTTGGCACCAACAACCCGGATTTTGCGCTTGCTGATCAGAAGTTTCTTGCGGAAACGAATACTAACACGACCATTGTGGGTGATGGCGCCGCCTTTATTCCGAGTGAAAATCTTGATACCGGTTTTAATAGAACGACGCAGGACTGCTTTGGGCTGATGGGCATTGGTTGCAATCCGCTTGGCCATAACAAATACCTTCAGGCGAATGGGTATCAAAACCCAATGCAGAGCGCGATGAAAATGGTGCTGTCAGATGGAGAAACCTCGATGGTCTTCGAAAAAGCTGGGATTGCGGAGAAGCCTGTCATCACACAGGTCGTCAGCACAGCAGATATCCTGATGGAGTTTAAGGCGGACATGAGCAACGGCACCTATTCAGCGAATGGCACCACGCTGACTACCAGCAGTAATTTCAATGCCATTGATGTGTTTGTGAATAAATTAACACTGCTTGATCCTGCTGCTTATACTGAAACCGGTAACTTTGATTATGCGACCGATGTGCAGGCGGGAAAGACGATTCTAAATGCCGGTCAGTTTACTTTTACGCCGGGTCTGGGTTGGTCTAACGCGCGCCCCAATATCACATTTCAGGATGTCGTGCCTGGCATGGCGGCATTGAATCTGGGCAGCGGAAGAATTTATGACAAGGGCACTTATGATTATGCTGGGGGTAGCTTTAATCTAGATGGAATCGACTGGTCTGGGTATATGGATCCATCACAAAATCCGTGTGGTGGCACACCATGGTGTGATGGCGGTGGATTTGTTGTACCGATGCCGAATTGATTGGAAGCGATGAGCGTTAATAATAAACCTAATGATTTGCATTACAGATTGGGAGAATAAGATGAGTAAATCGCTAATTATTGCGCCAGCCGTGGCTGTATTGGTATGTATTTCTATGAGCAGTCACGCGGCTTTGTATGATCGTGGCAACGGCATGATTTACGATTCGGATCAGAATATCACCTGGTTAATGGATGCAAACTATGCGGCGACCCAGTTTGCCGAGAGTGGCGGTGTATCCGGTGACGAAGACGGCATGATGACCTGGGGAGAAGCCACAGTCTGGGTAGAAAATCTGGAATATGGAGGCTATACAGACTGGCGTCTGCCGGCGTTCAAAATTCCGGGTGATCAGCTTAATAAGTCCTACTCAACCAATGGCAGTACGGACCGGGGTTATAACGTTGATACCAGCCACTCCGAGATGGCCTATCTGTGGTTCGATATTCTCGGCAATACTGCGCAATATAATGTCGACGGCACTAAAAACTGGCAAAGCAGGGGTAATCGGCCCACTGACCAGTTCCCGATCAACACCAGTGCAGACGGTGCCACATTTACCAACTTTCAGTGGGATCAGGTCTATGCCCTGGGACTAAGGTATTCAACTATCTATGATCAAGTGTGGTGCTTCCAGGATGGCTACCAGGGATACGACGGCCTGAATGACCTGAAGTTTTTTGCGTGGGCGGTGCGCGATGGAGATGTCGCTGCTGCATCAGGGGTCAATGAGGCACCTGCGGCGAGCCTTTCAGCGAGCCAGAATGGCACAGAAAACATTGCCAGCGCCATAAAAACTGCGGGCAATGTGGTGGTGCAGGCAGTCCCCACCGACCCCAATACAGGCGATAGCCTGACATTAGCATGGAGCACAACACCGAGTAGTCTGATTGATTTAGATGCGAGCTTGAATAGCTTTACTTTTGATCCCTCTACCCTGGTAGCTGGTGTATATAAAGTGTCCGTCAGGGTATACGATGACGCCACTGTGCCCCTCAGTGGTTATCAGCATCTTCTGATCAATGTGGTTGAAACGGCTACCGTGCTGTCCAGTACAAAAGACACGGATGAAGACGGCATTAACGATGCCGCAGAAGGGGATGTTGATAGCGATGCTGATGGTATTCCAGACTACCTGGACAACATCGCACAGCGCAATATTCTGCCCGTGCTACAGGCCAATGCCAGTCAATACCTTGGTGAAAGTGATGCGGGCACGCGTGTCACGCTTGGGCGTTATGCGCGCCAGCGTGACAAAGGCAGTATGGAGATCAGTGATGAAGCGTTGGCCGGCCTCTCTTCTGATGCTGACTATACCAGCAGCGGTGGCATTTTTGATTTCGAAGTGCATGCTTTGCCCACTATAGGCCAGTCGGTTCACTTTGTGATTCCGCAATTGAGTCCAATACCAGCGCAGGCTGTATATCGGAAATTTACAGAAACGCATGGCTGGAGCACCTTTATCGAAGACAGCAACAACCAGCTCTATTCAACCCAGGGTGAAGCCGGGATCTGTCCAGCGCCGGGCGATGCGAGCTGGATGCCTG
>CALZMY010000169.1 GCA_945788675.1 uncultured Gammaproteobacteria bacterium
AACATTGCGATCGTCACTGCCTGTTCAACGGGCACGCACAGCATCGGTGACGCAGCACGTATCATCGAATATGGTGACGCCGATGTGATGGTGGCCGGTGGTGCCGAGATGGCGACTTCACCGACAGGGCTAGGGGGGTTCTGTGCAGCACGAGCGCTCTCTACCAATAATGATGATCCTGAAGGGGCGAGCCGCCCGTGGGATCTGAACCGTGATGGTTTTGTGTTGAGTGATGGTGCTGGCGTGGCTGTGCTTGAAGAATACGAGCACGCCAAACAGCGTGGCGCACAGATTTATGCAGAGGTCGTCGGTTACGGCATGAGTGGCGACGCTTATCACATGACTTCACCATCCGAGGGTGGCGAAGGGGCGATGCGCTGCATGCAGAATGCGATGCGTAACGCGGGCATCAATCCGCAAGAGGTCGATTACATCAACGCACACGGCACATCGACTCCCGCGGGCGACAAGGCTGAGACCAATGCGGTTAAGAGCGCGTTTGGTGATCACGCCTACAAGCTGGCTGTTAGCTCAACCAAGTCGATGACCGGCCATCTGCTAGGGGCTGCAGGGGGGATCGAGGCGATCTTCTCCGCACTCGCCATTCGTGACCAGGTAGCACCACCGACTATCAATCTCGATACCCCGGATCCTGATTGTGATCTCGATTTCGTACCCAACGTGGCACGCGAGATGAAGATTGATATCGCAATGTCCAACTCCTTCGGCTTTGGTGGCACCAACAGCACGCTAATCTTCAAAAAAGTTTAGCGGAATGTCTGGCTGCACGGCAGCCCACCATATTGAAATAACGCTATGGTGAATGAAAAAAATCGTACTATAAGTAGTAACAATCACGCCGTTCAGTTCAGGGAATGCACTGCGGCGTTAGATCTACTGGCGCTGCACGAGGCGCATCCCGAACGCTACCCCTATCTGTTGCAGAGTATCGCGGCTGGACCCGTTCAGGCACGCTTTGATATCCTTTTTGCCCACCCTGGCGAGACACTTGCCCTTCAGCTCGATGGTACCTTATGCCATGGTAATGAT
The DNA here is from genome assembly GCA_945788675.1 of uncultured Gammaproteobacteria bacterium. Classification (GTDB taxonomy): domain Bacteria; phylum Pseudomonadota; class Gammaproteobacteria; order SZUA-140; family SZUA-140; genus SZUA-76. Next base: position 1,051 of record CALZMY010000169.1, read on the forward strand.
GAGGTGCTGACAGACAACGACTTCCTGCAACAGCTCGACAACTGGTGGCAGCTTGAAGCGTGTCACGATGAATTCCCACATGACCTGCCTTTTAGTGGCGGCTGGTTTCTCTACCTTGGTTATGAACTCGCCGCGCAGGTCGAGCCCAACCTGACATTGCCACAACAGGGCTTTACAGCACAGCTACCGGTCGCCTATGCAACACGTATCCCGGCCGCTATTATTCATGACCACCAACAACAGAAAAAATGGCTGGTCACCGAAACAGCTCATATTGCGTTGTTGGATGCCATGCAACAAGATATCAATGCCCTGTCGTCATCGCTTGTTCACAGGCAAGCCCTTGATACCCCCTTTGTGACGGCGTTACAGGAAGAAGATTCATCACGCTATCTAAGTGCCGTTGAGAAGATCAAACAATACATCGTCGATGGCGACGTGTTTCAGGTTAACCTGTCACGCGAATGGCAAGGTGAAATGATTGACGGTATTAGCATTGCTGATATCTATCGCAGACTCTGTAGCCGAAATCCGGCGCCATTTGCCGGGCTCGCCTGTTATCAGGATAGTGCTGTCATCAGCTCATCGCCGGAGCGACTTGTCTCTGTGAAGGGTGATCATATTTCAACCAGACCGATTGCAGGTACTCGCCCGCGTGGTGATGGGCATGAAGACGATCAGGCGCTATCCGATGCGCTTCTGCAACACCCCAAAGAGCGTGCCGAACATATTATGTTGATCGATCTTGAGCGTAACGACCTTGGGCGTATCTGTGAGCCGGGTACTATCGAGGTCGATGAATTTATGGTGCTAGAGTCATATGCGCACGTACATCACATTGTCTCCAATGTGTGTGGTACTAAACGTAAAGGGATTATGCCGGGTGAGATCATCCGCGCGCTCTTTCCCGGCGGCACCATCACCGGTTGCCCCAAGGTGCGCTGTATGGAGATTATCGCTGAACTGGAGCAGACCACCCGTGGGCCTTATACTGGTGCGATGGGGTATCTCAACCGTGATGGCAGCATGGATCTCAATATACTGATTCGTACTATTGTCAGCGAAGGCAGGGCACTCAGCCTGCGTGCTGGCGCTGGTATTGTGGCTGACTCCAATGCAGATGCGGAGCTGGCAGAGACACGTATTAAGGCGCGAGGTCTACTGCGCGCATTAGGGGTCAATGATGCTGATTAACGGCGAGACAACAGAGCGACTGTGCGCCAGCGATCGCGGCCTGCACTATGGCGATGGTCTATTTGAAACGATCGCTGTGATCGATGGTAAAGCGCGCCAGTGGCGAGCGCACATGGCACGTCTCACCAGGGGATGTGAGGCGTTACAACTGCCACCACCCGATTGCGAACGATTACTACACGAAGCACAGCTACTCTGTAGCGATAACCCCAAAGCTGTGCTCAAGATCATCATCACACGCGGGAGTGGCGGACGCGGTTATCGCTTCCCGGAAGAGATCAAAGCGACACGGTTGCTTACTGTTCACCCATGGCCAGATTATCCCATTGTATACTACCAGCAGGGGATTGCAGTGACGATTTGCAATACACGCCTCGGCAACAATCCAGCACTCGCTGGTATTAAACACCTCAATCGCCTGGAGCAGGTGCTGGCCCGCAACGAGTGGCAGAATAGCGAGATTCAGGAAGGGGTGATGCTCGATCAACACAATAATGTGATCGAAGGTACCATGAGTAATCTGTTTATCGTTGAAGACGACACGCTGGTGACTGCTGACCTGGAGCAATGTGGTATTAAAGGTGTTATGCGTGCAACCGTATTGAAACTGGCACAACAGGTTAAAATTCCGACTCGAATTGAATCGATTAACATCGCACGGCTCAAGGCCGCCTCAGCATGTTTTGTCACTAACAGCCTCATCGGGCTATGGCCGGTGCGCCAGCTTGATGATATAAACTATGGTCAGGGAAAGATCACGCAAGATCTTATGAAAATACTCAGCGAGCAACATTTAATTGCTCTCTCAAATTAACGCACACCAATAATGAACGTACTTGGAAAACTAATCGGCTTTACCCTGCTGCTCGTCAGTTTTATCGGTGGCTGGTTCATGCTTGAGTTTCAGACCTTCAATAAGGCGCCGCTGTCTAACACCATGATTGAGTCGGTTAACTACACCGTCAAACCGGGCGCCAGCCTGATGAGTGTCGCCAAAGCATTACAACAACAGGGATTGATGGCGCATCCACGCTACTGGGTGTGGCTCGCAAAGTGGGAAGATAATGCCGATAAAATAAAAGCGGGGGAGTATGAAATTTCGCCACAGATGACACCGCCACAGCTGCTGGCACTGTTTGTCTCTGGTAAGGTGATTGATTATACATTGACGATTCCAGAAGGATGGACCTTCCGTCAGATGCTCAAGGCGTTACATCAACACGACAAGATAACTAAAACGCTGTTAGACAGCAGTGGCAAGTTACTCGAGAACGATGCAATTATGACGCGCCTGCGGCAAGCGGGCACCCACCCTGAAGGGATGTTCTATCCAGACACCTATCATTTTGCCAGCAAGACTAGCGATGTTGAATTTCTGCAACGCGCTTTTAAGCAGATGCAGCAACGGCTCGATGCAGAATGGGAAAATCGCGCACCAAAGCTACCGTATAAAAATAGTTATGAAGCGTTGATTATGGCATCAATCATCGAAAAAGAGACCGCAGCCCCTGAAGAGCGCGAACAGATCGCGGGGGTTTTTGTGCGCCGGCTCAATAAAGGTATGCGTCTACAGACCGATCCCACTGTGATCTATGGCCTTGGAGAGGCCTTTGATGGCAACATCCGCCGTCGTGACCTAAGAGCTGAGAATGCCTACAACACCTATAAAATAAAAGGACTGCCCCCCACACCGATCGCACTGCCTGGAGGTGATGCGATCTATGCGGCACTGCACCCGGCACCAGGCAAAACGTTATACTTTGTCTCGCGTGGCGACGGCACCCACAAATTTTCTGCGACCAACGAAGAGCACAATGCGGCGGTCAGAAAGTATCAGTTGAAAAAAAAATGACTGTTTACCACGAAGGATACAGAGAGCACGAAGTATTTGATAACTGGGCGCAGGGAGTTACCACGCCTGTAAGATTCAGTCATACTTCGTGTGCTTCGTGCTCTTCGTGGTGAATATAAATGTGGATTATAGAAGGTCATGAATAGTAGAGCAGAGCGCGGCCGTTTCATCACCGTCGAGGGAACCGAAGGGGTTGGCAAGAGCAGTAATATCGCCTTTATTCGGGAGAGATTACAGCAGGCGGGGATCGATGTTGTCGCTACTCGTGAACCCGGCGGTACAAAACTTGGCGAAGAGGTGCGCGAGTTATTGCTCGACCATCGCCATAATGAGATGAGTTCAGACGCTGAGTTATTACTGATGTTTGCCGCCCGCGCGCAACATATTGAACAAGTGATTCTGCCTGCGCTCAGCAACGGCCAGTGGGTGCTGTGTGACCGTTTCACCGATGCGACATATGCCTACCAGGGGGGTGGGCGTGGTATCTTATTTGAGCGCATTGCCACCCTGGAGCAGTGGGTACAGGGGACATTGCGACCTGACTACACCGTGCTGCTTGACCTGCCGGTTGAGATCGGATTGGCACGTGCTAGTGAGCGTGGAGTCGCCGATCGTTTTGAAAAAGAGCAGCAGACCTTTTTTGAACAGGTGCGCAGCGCCTATCTTGCACAAGCAGAAAGTGCCCCTGAGCGATATCGAATCATCGATGCCTCGTGTCCCCTTGATGAGGTACAGCAGCAATTGGGCGCTGTATTACAGACAATCATCAATGAGGCCGTCGCGTGAGTGCACCGTTACCGTGGCAGCAGGGGCAGTGGGAAAAGCTGCTCTCGCGCATCGAGCAGGGTAACCTGCCGCATGCGTTGCTGCTCACAGGCCGACGAGGCATCGGTAAACAGCATTTTGCACAACAACTTGCCGAACTGCTGCTGTGTAGCGAGGATCAGCCTGTGCCCTGCGGTCACTGCAAGGGGTGTCGACTGACTGCGGCGGGCACACACCCGGATCTAAGGATCGTGACACCGCCTGAGGATAAGCGGGTCATCAGTGTTGACCAGATTCGCGAACTATCTAACTATCTGTCGCTCACGGCGTTGTACGGCGGCTATCAGGTGGTATTGATCACGCCTGCTGATCTGATGAACGTAAATGCCGCCAACAGCCTGTTGAAGACGCTTGAAGAGCCATCGGCCAATACGCTGTTGCTGCTACTCAGTGATCGGCCTGCAACACTGCCGGCCACGATCCGCAGCCGCTGTCAGGTGATCCGCTTTGAAAAGCCCGCTCAAGCAGCGGCACTGGAGTGGTTAAAAGAACAGCAGTCGGAACTCGACAGCCAGATCGCTGAAACTTTGCTAGAACTCGCCGATGGAGCGCCACTCCGGGCGGCTGAAATGGCCAGTGAAGGTGCTATCGCTCAGCGTACCGAGATGCTCGATGACCTTGAAAAGGTGGTGGCAGGGCGCTGTGATCCGATTGAAATTGCTAAGAAATGGCTAAAGTTAGGAAAAAAAGAATCGTTATATTGGGTATACGGATGGCTGGTCGATATGGTGCGCATGAAGGTGGCCGCTCAACCTCCTTACATCGCCAATGCCGATGTCGCACCACGCCTGAGTAAGATGGCGGCCAATATTGAGCTTTCACTGCTCTATAAACGGCTCGATCAGGTAAGTGAGGCACTCAGACTGGCGGATAATCAGTCCATCAATGCGGAATTGTTACTTGAAGGGGTGCTGATTGGTTGGACACCGCGACGCTGAACCAGGTACATTGCAGATAACATTTAGTTAGAAACGGGAACGAATCACCACCATAATGGCTGAAGAGAAGAAATCAAGACAAGGGATTTTATCTCTCGCGATCAAAGACAAGGGGGCACTTTATGCCGCCTATATGCCGTTTCTTCAAGGCGGGGGCATCTTCATTCCCTCGAATAAAGCTTACAAACTTGGTGACGAGGTTTTTATGTTGCTGACGCTAATGGACGAGACCGAGAAAATGCCGGTGGTTGGACGTGTCGCCTGGATCAATCCAATCGGTGCACAGGGCAATCGTATCGCCGGGATCGGGGTGCAATTTACCGACAAAGATGGCGAAGCAGTACGTAACAAGATCGAGACCTATCTCGCTGGTGCGCTTAAATCGGATCGCATGACCCATACCATGTAGTTTCACCATAATATTCCCGGCCGATGTATTTCAATCGCCGATGTCATCCTTGCCGCCGGCACGCTATAATTCTGCTCTAATATTGAATACCACTCGACCATTCAGAGTGGTTTAAATAATCATCAACGCAGGATATCCCCACCATGTCACTGATTGAC
>CALZMY010000170.1 GCA_945788675.1 uncultured Gammaproteobacteria bacterium
TATCTGTTGATGCTGGCACATCGACGCTAGTATCTATGGCCAAAGGGGCTGTTATATCAGGTAGCTTATCTTGTTGGGAAGGGACCTTTACAGTCGGCGCATCGATTTTCAGGATTTCCCCGTTACTCATCTCGAAGCCAGTATTCTCTTTAATGGCGTCTTCAGTCATCAGCTGTTGCGCAATCTCACCATACCAGCCAAGGGCATTCCCTCGCTTTGGAATACAGCCACTGATGATGAGGTGCTGGCGTGCACGGGTCAGTGCCACATAGAGCAGGTTGGCATCTTCACGTGCTTCTTCTCGGTCATCGGCCTCAAGCAGGGCTTCCGTATCGCGATCGATAGTGTTTTTTGAACCGCACAGAAAGAAATGACTCGGCTTCGGTTGTTCCGATGGCCAGTTAACAATCGCCTGATGCGCGCGTTTGTTATTGCTTGAACGTGCGGCATCGACCATAAAGACCACCGGCGCCTCGAGTCCTTTGGCGGCATGAATGGTCATGATGCGTACCGCACCGCCGTCGCTGACAGAGGCCGGTTCATCAATGCTATCCGGGGCATGTTCCTTGAGGCGTTTCAGGCGATTGATAAAATGTGGCAGGCTCGGGTAACGACCGCTATCGATCTCCAGTGCCAGTTCGATAAAACGGATCAGATTGCTCTCCACCCTGGCGCGCAGGTGCGGTGGAAAGGCCGCATGGTAACGCCGTTGTAGATCACCTTCGTGATAGATACGATCTAGCAGGTCATGCACCGGCAGTGCGCCGGCGTACTGTTGCCATTGAGTGATGAGACGAAAGGCGCGGGCCAGTGGATCACTGTCATTGAGTCTATCCTGTAATTCAGTCAGCGAGGTGAACCACGACAGGGCGCGTTGAGCATGTTGATTCGCTTCAGCAGCCAGCACCATCAATGATTCATCACTGCAATTGAACAGCGGTGAACGTAGCACCTGAGCCAGGGCGAGGTTGTTGTGGGGCGTGATCAGCGTATTGAGTAGCGCCACCAGGTCCTGCGCCTCCAGTGTATCGAGAATCGTGCTTTTGGTGTTGCTGATATAGGCGATGTTCTGTCTGCGCAGTGCTGCTTCATAGGCTGAAAGGTGGGTGCGACTGCGTAGCAGAATGATCACGTCATTGAGTTGCAGGGTGCGTAATTGACCACTTTCTTTGATGGCAGTGCCGTCACTCAGCATGTGCTGGATACGCATCGCGACGGCATTGCCTTCGTCGTAATGCTGTTGCCAGGTGCCGCCGCTTTCTGCGCGGGGCTGATGGAGTGGGTTGCGAAATGTTGTTGGCGACTCTTCTTCATCTTCATCATTTTTATCGGCGGGTAACAGCGGTAGCATCTCCACCTTTCCCCATAGCTGTTGTTGATGGGTATCGTGGCGCTGGAAGGTGGTCAGGCGTTCGCCCAGTGGCGTCTCTGCAAAGGTGTGATTAACAAAATCGATGATCGCCGGTGCTGATCGCCACGAGATATCGAGGGGTCGTGTCTCTGCATTGAGGTGTTGGCCAAGCCACTGTTGTGCGGTGTCAAACAGTTTAGGGTCTGCACGACGAAAGCGATAGATCGATTGCTTACTGTCGCCGACCAGAAACACACTGCGGCTGCGTTGCGACTCGCCACTGGCAAGCTCTTGCAGCAGGGGTAACAGCAGCCGCCACTGGGTGGGATTGGTATCCTGAAACTCATCGACCAGCAGATGATTGATGCGTTGATCGAGTTTGTATTGCACCCAGTGGGCATTGTTGTGGTGGTTGAGTAACAGATAGGCACGCCATTCAAGATCGGCGAAATCAAGTAGCCGTTGTTCCTGTTTGATGGTCTGGTAGTGGTGAAGTAACTGGGCGCCAACGCGATACCATGCAGCAGAACCGTGATAGAGGGTATGACGGTTGAGTTGATCCTGAAGTTCGATCAAGGCCTCGCTGATGGCGTGATGAATCTCAAGGAATAGTGCTTGTCCATCTGTGCCCATCGCCTTGCTCTGTGCGGCGCTCACTTTACGTTTTCTCGGTTCGCCACTGTTAGTCAGAAATACAGTGCGAATGTGTGCGATGCGTTGCTCATGTGGCACTACATCATCCAGTATCTGGCTAAATAGTGAGGTGTGTACAGCGTTTGTTTTAGTATTGTGTTTGCTCAGCAGTTGTGCAAAGTGTCGGCACTGTTCCAGTCGTGCGGCGGTTAAAAAGCAGGCATCAGGTGCAGCACTATGCGGTGAGATCTGCAGTTGCGTTGCGAGCGTTTGGCGCGCATAAGCGAGTGGGTTTTGGTGGTCATGAGTATATGCCCACCAGTCGCTGCGGTGCTGAATAAACTGTTTGAGTGCCGTTTCTGTATTACTGATGCCGCCGCAATGATTCATCAGCATCTCAAGCGCCTGTGCGATTTCTCCATTCGGGGCCTGGGTAGCCTCGCTGAACAGTGCATCCAGTGCACGTTTTTCGAGGAGCCCACTGCAATCTAAAATCTCGAAGCCGGGCGGGACATCGGCTTCTAGCGGAAAGCGTCGCAAGATCTCCTGGCAAAAGGCGTGGAAGGTGGTGATGCGAAGGGGTTGCTCACAGCGCAGCAGTCGCTCATAGAGAGTTTGCGCTTTATGCTGAATGGCTTCATTCGGCGTGATGCCGATGGCTTCGAGCGCCAGGTGTAAGGCCGCGGGTGTGAGTGTCAGCAGTTCATGCAAGCGTTCAGTGATGCGATGTTGCATCTCTGCTGCGGCCTTGCGTGTAAAGGTGATCGCCAGGATCGTATCTGGAGGCGTGTCGCATAGCAACAGTCGCAGCAGGCGCGTGATGAGTAGGTAGGTCTTACCTGTGCCAGCAGATGCGGTGACTGTGATGTTGCGTTGTGGGTCACTCGCGTGTTGCGTTTTATCCATGTCATCCGACCGATGGTTCGAGGAGATATGTAGTATATCTGTTGATTGAGTGGCGGTCATTTTGTAGGAATTGTCTGATAATCACGTCATGAATCTATAGCTGGAGGGTGAGGTTATAAGTTTACACTGGGTGAGTTATATTCTATATATTATTGTTTTATAATAACTTTATTGGGGTGGCCATTTTCTTTGTCTGGTAGTACTGAGGTCTAAAGACTACAGATATCACAAATTATTGACTTATTTCCTAAAAGATAGTGACGATACTATAGGTGATGGAGCAGGAAGCTCGTTGTTATTATCCAGGATGGAGTAACAAGGATGTCGCTAACAAGGATGAAGGTTTTATAAATGGATGTAGGCAAGAATAAGGTTACCAGCACAGGAACAATTATCACGGACGGTGTTTAAATAACAGGGAAGTGTCTGGTGACATGGGAAAAGAAAAGGCGAGCCAGTTTATCTGGATCGCCTTTTCTTTTGATGAATTATTGTGTAGGAATTTTATGATAATAGTGTAGGGAATTTGCGCTATATTCCTACAGAGAAGCTTTAGGCATTTTTTCTGATATTTTATACCCGCTTGTTATTTATGGTATTTATTAATCCAATATTTTCAGGAAAAGTTATAGAGTCCCATGTATCTTATTGATATTTAATGAAACATTAGCTTGTTATAGGTCGTAAAAAGCACATACTGGTTGTTGTTCCCACAGTCGTGGATCTCGGCTGGTAATAATAACCACTATGGAAAGTGGTGGCACGGATGCTCGCAAGGACGACGCGTGTACACTGGAAGTGTGAGGGGACATAAGGAGGGCGGCCCTGGCCGCCTTCCTTTTTCTGAATTGTGTGGTGTGATGAAATAAGATAATTATGACGATTCTGTAACATAACTGTCATATAACTCCATTATCCTGCTGCGATGAATAGTTCAGGTGATAAACAGACAGCGGGGCTTTTTACCAGTGAGGCGTCCGCCCACCACCGCAGGCGCCGAATGGTTAAGGATGCACTTACCCGATATGCCGTCGGTGTTGGCGGTATCAGCGTCATTATCGCCATTGTATTGATCTTCTTTTATCTGCTGTTTGTTGTCTTGCCACTCTTTCAGTCGGCCGAGGTTGAAAAACGAGCCAATTACAACGCCCCTGGGAGCGTGCACGATGAGACCCTCTATCTGGCGATGGAGGAGCAGGGGGAGATCGGGGTACGTTTTACCCGCTCGGGTCACGCGATCTTTTTCGAACTCGCCAGTGGCAAGCAGATCAGTGACGAACGCCTGCCGATCCCTCAGGATACCGAGGTTACCTCGTTTGCCAAAGGCCAGATGGATCAGGGCTTGATCGCGCTGGGGCTTTCCAATGGACAAGCCGTGGTGCTGCGTCATATCTATAAGGTCACTTACCCTGATGATAAACGGCAGATTACCCCGGGGATCAAATTCCCACTGGGCGAGTCTCCACTGCAGATTGCGCCGGATGACATTGCGTTAACTCATCTTGCGTTTCAGAGCAATGACGAAGGCACCGCCTTTGCCGCCGCTAGCGATGATGGCCGCCTCTTCCTGAGTGCCATTGTTGCCGAAGAGTCGATGTTTGGTGATGCGCCTGAGCTGGAACAGTTAAATAGCGAACTGCCTGGTTCGGATGCCGCTATATTGAAGCTGCTGATCGATCAGGATATGCAAAACCTCTATGTGGCAGACCGCAATAACACATTAACTTATTTTGATATTAGTGATGCTGAGGAACCTCAGAAGTTATATCAACTCAATCTCGGTGAAGAGGGGCGCAGCGTTAGTGCCGTTGAGTTTCTGACCGGTACGATCTCGTTGCTTGTGGGTTACGATGACGGTTATCTGAGTCAGTGGTTTCCGGTGCGTAATGACAACAATCAGGAAGTCATGACGCGTATTCGAGATTTTGATCATCAGCAGGAAAATGGTAA
>CALZMY010000171.1 GCA_945788675.1 uncultured Gammaproteobacteria bacterium
ATGTAGCGTGGCGCAATGGTCGCATCGCGTTGCGGCGCGAGGTTCAGATAGTAGGGCACGCTGATGTCGGTACCAGAGATCTCCGAATTACGAAAAGTGGGCGGGAGGAAACCTGACTTCCTACGATCATCGATGGGAAACGAGATATAGGGTAGATAGAAAAATGGCACATGCATAAACGACAACACTGCATGCCGTGCGCTGCCGACACCACTTTCACGATCCAGCGTCACCTTGCTTGAGCGCAGCAACCAGTCTTCACGGCCAGGATCGCAGGTGGTGTAGGTCGCATCTTCTAATACCGTGACATCCTGTGATTCGAAGATGATCTGCCCGGCATCACCGCGCGCATGTTTACTGCGCATCTGGAAGCTGGCATTGTCGATATTGCCACTGGAATTACCAAGGTTAATAGAGCCGCTATCCCCGTGAAAGGTGGCGTCGGGCGTCGCAAAAAAGATACCACCTGCGGCCTCGAGACGTTCCTCACTTTTGTAATAGCGCGCATTTTCCGAGCGTAACAACTGGTTGGCCTGCACAAACTCAACACTACCACTCATTTCGTAGGTCTCTTGCCCAATCGCACGCCCTTCGTCAGCGGTGATCATCGTATTATCACCAAGACTCGCGTCACCACTATGAAAAGGCGCTAAGTGATGACGGCACACCTCCCACTCGCTGGCGGCGGCCTGCCCACTGCAAAACAGGATGGGCAGTAACAGTACACTCAAGCCACCACGAAACCGTGTCGACCTGGATAATTCAGCACCAGGTGACTCAGTAGCCGATAATTTTACGCACACCTTTTGTGGGCGCGACTGTTTCTCGGGCTGGATTGAATGGTAAGGTATGCGCAAGACAATTTCAGATTAGGTTAAATAACAGATATGGTATTACTGTATGAGTGATGCGGATATACAAGTCAAAAAATTATCACCGAAGTATATCCTGATTCTCATTCTCTGTGTGATTTCCGTGATCGCCGCGCTGCTGATCACCACGCCGCAAAAGAAACCAGACCTACGCGAGATTGCAGCGACACAGGTGACATTGCAGGCGATTGAACAACGCGCAATCCAGCCGACCGAACAGGTCAGTGGCCATCTACAACCGGTACGTAGTAGCGCGCTCAACTTCGAACTCTCAGGCCAGGTGCTGGTGCGGCATGTCGAACCTGGCAACAGGGTCAATGAGGGCGATATATTGATCACGTTACAGCGCGGCGATCAGCAGGATGCGCTGGCGGAGGCGCAGGCGCAGCTGGCGCAGGAGCAGAAGGCAATCGAACGTGACCGACGGGTGCTGAAGCTGGTCAGTGAAAACCGCGAACTTCAGGCACGCGAAGTGGCGCGGCTTGACCAACTAGGACAAAAATCACTCGCCTCGAGGTCAATCCGAGACAGCGCCAGTCAACTGCTACTGCAACAGCAACGCGAGGAAGAGCAACTCAAATACAGTGTCGAGACCGCCAAAGCGCGGCTGGCGCTAAAACGTGCTGCACTACGACGCGCCGAACGCAACGTTGCACGTACCGCCCTCAGCGCCCCCTATGCTGGCGTGGTAAACGCCGTTCATGTTGAAGCGGGGGATTATGTCGCCCCCAATCAAGTGGCACTGGAACTGTTACAACTTGACCAGCTCGATCTCAATCTCGATGTCAATGGCACCACCGCCGCGATGTTGCACCTGCAGCAACAGGTGAGGGTCGATGTCGCTGGCGAACAGCGCACAGGAACCATCGTCGCACTGCAAACCAGCCCCGATACGGAGACCTTCACTCACGCCGTGCGCATCCGTCTCGATGGTAACGGCCTGCAATCTGGCTCACAGGCCACCGCCTCACTGAAACTAAAGGCGTTGCCACAGGCACTGGTGGTACCCGTCTCCGCGATCCTGCATCATAACGATGAGAGCTACATCTTCATCGCTACAGCAGGCAAACTGCGCCGCGTTGCCGTCACGCTCATCGTACGCCAGGGTCAGCAGCAAGTGGTCAGTGGCGAGATTCACGCCGGTGAAATGGTGGTGGCACGTGATGTTGCCTTCCTTACCGACGGCCAGTCCGTGGTACATGAGTGATCCTTATCTAATGGTTAATCACAGATGCGCCTGATCCGTTTCAGTATCGACAACCCGCTGATCACCAACCTGCTGCTGGTGCTGATACTGCTGATGGGTATCCTGTCGTGGTATCAGCTACCACAGGAGATGTTTCCGGTGGTCGATATGGACAAGGTCAAGATCACTACCGTCTATAAAGGCACCTCACCGGAAGAGATGGAGCGGCTTGTCAGCCTGCCGATCGAGGAAGAGTTTGACGACATGATGGAGATCGATGTCATCACCTCGAGCAGTAGCGAGGGACTCTCCAATATCATTATCGATCTGAAATCCGGCACCGATGTCTCCGAATTCGTCAACGATGCACGCTCCGTGCTGGAGCGCATCACCGATCTGCCCGATGATGCCGAACGCCCCGAGTTGAGCCGCATGAAGTCACGCATTCCAGTGATCAGTGTCGCCCTCTATGGTGATGTCTCGCGCAGCCATCTGTTTGAGCTGGCAGAAGATGTTAAACGCCGCCTGCTCAGCATTCCCGGTGTCGCCAGCGCCGGTATCTCTGGCAATCGCGAATGGGAACTGTGGGTTGAGGTCGATCCATCCCGTCTGGCAGTACTCAAAGTGCCACTCTCCCGCGTGACGCAGGTGCTGCGCAACAACCTCGATGACCTGCCCGGCGGCTCAATCAAGGCCGACGAAGGTGACATCCTGTTACGCGGCAAAGGGGTACGCCCCGAAGCAGCAGCGATTTCACAACTGGTCCTGCGCCATAGCAGCGGCGGCGGTGAACTACTCCTCGGCGAGGTAGCAAAGGTCAGTGTGCGCCTTGAAGAGCCACGCACACTGGCGCGCTTCAACGGCCGTTCATCGGTCAATATGATCGTCACCAAAACGACCGAATCCTCGACCATCGAGATCTCCAGACAAGTGCGCAGCACCGTCGACGAGCTACGAAGTGAGTTGCCCGCCTCAGTACAACTTGGCGTCTTCAGCGACCTCTCAGTCTACGTTAAAACACGCCTTGAGACAGTGAAGTCCTCCGGCGTAGTCGGCCTTGCGTTGGTATTGTTATCACTCTATCTATTCCTCAACTTCCGCGTGGCACTGATCACCGCGCTCGGCATTCCGGTCTCTTTTCTTTTCGCCGTGATATTGATGAATTACTTCGGCGTCACCGTTAACATGGTGTCGCTGTTTGCCTTTCTGGTGGTGCTCGGCATGGTGGTCGATGACGCCATCATCGTCACCGAAAACATCTATCGTCATATGGAAAATGGCGTACCCGCCGAGCGCGCCGCAGTTATTGGCGCACGCGAAGTCTACTGGCCCGTCGTCGCCTCGACCGCCACTACCATTGCCGCCTTTCTGCCGATGTTTGCCATTGGCGGCACCATGGGGGCATTCATCTCAGTGATCCCGATCATCGTCATCTGTACCTTGATCGGCTCTCTGATAGAAGCCTTCGGCGTGTTGCCATCACACGCCAGAGAGATCCTTAAAGTACGCCAACACAAACCCCGCACCACCAGGATCGACTGGGCTAAATGGCTCAAACGCTACACCGGTTTTGTGCGCTGGTCACTGCACAACCGCTATTTCATGTGTATCGCCATCATCGGCCTGATGCTGATCACGGTTGCACACGCCTATACCCGTAGCTCATTTGAGCTGTTCGGTTCAGTCGACTCCGGCCAGTTCTTTATCAACGCCGAGGCCCCCAACACCTACAGCCTGCAAGACACCGCACAACTGGCCAGGCAGATGGAAACACAGATCTTTGCTGAACTGAATGATGATGAACTGGAGAGCACCCTGACCAATGTCGGTGTCACCTTCATCGATTTCAACACTGTCAAGTTCGATAGCAACTACATTCAGCTCGTCATCGATCTAAAAAAACCACTGCCAGAAGGGTTCATCGACCGCTGGATCTCGCCCGTCGTGAGCCTGCGGTTCAACTGGGAGGGTACGCGCCAACGCAGTACCGGTGATATTATCAATCGGTTGCGTGAACGCCTGCAGACCATCGCCGGGATTCAGCGCCTGTCGATCCTGAGACCGGCTGGTGGTCCTGCCGGAGCCGACATCGAGATCGGTGTCGTTGGCAAGCAGTTTGATCTGCTGCGCGAGGTTGGTGAAGAGGTCAAACAGGAGTTGCAGACGCTGCCGGGTGTCTACGACATCCGCCAGGATCTCGAACCCGGCAAGCTTGAGTATCAATACACCCTGAATGATCGCGGCCGTCAACTGGGGCTGACACAGGCACGCCTTGCGGAGGCGATTCGCGGCGGTTATCAGGGCATTGAAGTCACCCATGTCACCCGTGGTAACAAACGGCTGCCAGTGCGTGTCATCTACCCCGAATCGATACGCAAGCAGGCCTCAACGCTGGGACAACAGCGCATCGTGCTCGATAACGGCAAAATGGTTCACTTCGAGGACGTGGCTGATATTAAATTTGGTCGTAGCTTTGATTCGGTTAAGCGACGTGACATGCAACGCCTCGCAACAGTGACCGCCGAGGTCGATGCTAAAATCACCACGCCGATTG
>CALZMY010000172.1 GCA_945788675.1 uncultured Gammaproteobacteria bacterium
CTTCAGTCAACAAATAGGCACTTTCCACTGACCCCAATTATTCTTTACTAGATCCATTTTATGTTGCTTGTGCGACTACTGAACTCATCATCCTGTTAACACGTATCCGAAAGCTTAAAGCCAGGATTAAATTGCGGCTTCGCATCTCCCAGGTTATCACCCGGGCTACATTGGTTTATAGTTAACCAAGAACATAACACACAGTTACAACAATTGTGATCTTGGCTTAAACGTTTCTTGAATAAGCAATCAACTACCTAAACTGCATCTGCAACATCAACCCTCCTGTCTTTTCTGACAACGTCCTGTACTCTGCCAACGTCGGTGGATTAGAGCGCCCCAACGGTAGTGTGAAGACAGGGCTCTTGATCTGCGAGTAGAGGATAGTATCATCGGATGGTTCATCACCGATCAGAAGGTAAGCACCCGGTACACGGGTATTTTTGGCGGCGCGACGAAAGGCGTCACCAATGGTTTCGTTGTTGCCGATAAACGGCGCGCCCTGCATCAGCATATCGAACATCTCACCCATTGAACCGGTATAAGTTTTGGCGATACCATCTGAAAACCAGGTGACGGCATCGAGGTGCTTGCCGGAGCGGGTGACGATCACTCGCAGAATTGGAATCAGAAAATGTGACGCGCCGTGCATCGAGCCGGTGGCATCGATGACGAGATGCAGCTCCTTGCCGGGGATCTTTTTTAACCCTTTGATAAAGATCTCAAAATCCTTACGCCCTTCGCCTTCAGCAAGTCCTGCGGGCTTGAGCACCTTCTTCATCTGACTTTCGGAATCCATCTTTGCCATTTCATCCAGCTCGCCAATCAGTCTGTCCATATCCGAACCAGACATATCAAGCTGTTGTTCAAGCTTCGCCACTTTCTCTTTTAGCTTGGGCAGCTGATCTTCTTCGGCCACCTTGGAGGTGATCAGGATTGTGACCAGTAGAAATATGAAGGTCGCGAGCATCAGCAACGCTACGTCCGAAAAACTTTCATGGACGTTGGAATAGGTAAACTTTCGTCGGTCTTTCACGTGAGTGACTGCTGTTAACTATTCTTTGGGTGGACGAGGTCTGATGCGCAGCAGGTCCTTAAGGCGCTGCCAGAAGGTACGATTGAGATTCTGCATCAGTCGCGCCTCCTGGCGCATCAACATATAACATTGTCGATTCATCTCGATAGTTTCAAGCAGCGAGGTGCGCTCCTCCTGAGACAGACCGCGCAAATTCTCCACCTCTTCGCGAAACTCCTCCATCGCGCTGCGTGAAGCGCCGAAGGCCGACTGCAGGAATTTCACCCGCTCACCGAGCGAGGCCATCTCGGCATCAAGGAAGCGAATATCGCGTTCCAGCGAAGGTTTGAAGTCGGCAGAGCAGTAGACCAGGCAGATGCGCATGGTGCGATCAAACAGCCCTTCGACCCCCTGCTCGGTGATCTGTGCGAAGACTCGCAGCAAAACGCCACCCAGGATCGCGCCCAGCAAGGTGGTGTAGAAGGCGGTGCCCATGCCGCCCATCGCCTTGCGTAAACCTTGCAGTAACTGCTCCTGATCATGCCCCAGCGCATCGAGTGAGCTGGTAAGACCCGTCAGGGTCAACGTCAGCCCCATCACGGTGCCGATCAAACCCAGCGTGATCAGCAGATTGCCAGCCACTTCAATCGAGCGACTCATGCGTTGAAAAACGGCCAGTTCCACATTGAGCAGCGCCTCGGCATCAGGCTTGCTGTTGCTGTCCATCGCCATCTTCAGGGACTGGAAATAGCGCGCGACGGCACGACTTTCCGAGGTCGTTTCAAAACCGATCAACCCCTTCTCTCTGACATCGGACTCGATACGTCTGGCCGCTAATGATTCTTTTGTCAGCGCAATACTCAATGCAAGGCTCGCGGCGAGACCAAAGACAAAGAACCCGAGGATGATCCACGTAATGCGGGTCTTATCCTGCCCTAAAACCTCCCAGATACCCGCATCCTGATAGAAGGCAAAATAGACGGCCGTTGCCGTCAGCGCCCAGATGAACCACAGCAACAAAGTGCGATAAGGGCGATGCCTCATGTCAACACCTTCCACCATGTCATCACACGCCTCTGCTCAGCAGGTTTACTTCCCATCTCCCCCAACCTCATCGTGAACTGACATTATTTATTATTCGTATAAATGGAAATATAAATCAGAAAAGCCGATATGTCTTCTTTAGCGACTAGATGATGAGCGAATTATCGACGCAGGAAGCGTATCCAGCGCCAGATATTCAAAAGACTCGACAACGAGGCCGCCAAATAGGTCAATGCACAGGCGCGTAAGATTTTCCTGGCAGCACGTTCTTCTGCAAGCGAGAGATATTTACCCGCTTTGATCAGCGGCATTGCCTTACCAAAACTGGCATCCCATTCCACTGGCAGTGTCACGAGATGCACCAGCGTGGAAACCCCTAAACTCGCCAGCCCAACTAAAAACATCAGCATGCCCACCGAAGGCGCACGCGTCACTCCCACCAGCAGCGGTACTGCAAACATCGCCAATGATCCCGCCTTTTCGGTGACCTGTGCAATCCGCACAAGCCTGCCACGCAGCATCAATTTTGGATCACCATCCCTATGCTGAATGGCATGCCCCACTTCGTGGGCGGCAACCGCAACGGCGGTAAGTGACTTACCATCGAAATTCGCCTCGCTGAGGCGTACACAGCGGTCAGTTGGATCGTAGTGGTCGCCCAACGCTGTTTTTTCGACTTTAACCGCTTCCAATCCAGCCTTATTCAGCAAGTGGCGGGCAAACTCCGCGCCATTCCCAGGGTAGTGCGCCTGATGTTTGCTGTTACGAGCAAGCACCGCACGCGCCCACAATTGTGGGCCAAAAACCAGCGCTAACACTAACAATAATAGAATAACTAGATGCATCAAATAACATCCAGAAAAGAGAGAAAAAGACTCACAACACGGCTAAGAAAAAGGCTGAACTAGCTCCTAGCTCCCACCAATCTGAGAAATCGGTTTCTTCCTGGCGGGACCAACCGCGCGCATAAAGCGACTTTTCTCTTTTGCGGAGGCCAGATCAATCATGTGAGGCAAAAAGAAGACACCACGAAACTCACCGTCAACAGGTTCAATCGAAAGGAAATAGGTAGCACCCGCCTCGAACTTATAACGCTTTGTCCGCTGCATCTTTTTAAATTCACGAAATGGGCCTGCGTTCGTCAACGATTTGATCGTGACATCCACCTCACCAGGCTTGAGATGCACAACGGTATATTCAGATTTAACCAGATTTATCAAAAGCTCTTTGTTCAACTCCACCGTTAGACGGTTATCTGCCGCCCCCATGTAACGTTCTGTATCGGGGCGGATAAAGTAAACAGCCGCATAATTGCCAGCCCCCTGCTGAATCAGCGAGTGATCTTTTTGGATATGCGTAGCAGACAGTGACAGATGCTGCATCGGCGAGCCGGCACACCCAGCAAGCGCAAAAGCTACTATCAGCAGTAAAGCTGCAATTCCCCTGCCCTTTTTCATTTCTGGAGAACCCCTCCGACAGAATTAATCAAGTTACAATCAAGCATCGATCATCTCATTCATTTTGCATCAAAACAAGCGCTTGGAGCTGTATTATGCTGTCACAAAGCGTGTTATCTGGCGTAGTCACATCGCCAAAACTTGCCACATCCTCTCACGTTTGATTCAATACACTGTTTTACCCGCGCGCTGTAACGATAGCGGCCACTGTCCGTACAATAAAATCTACAAGAGACAGGTGCAAAAACAAGAAATTTCGCTTGCGGGTGCCCTGCAAAGAATCACAAATAAACACGCACCCGTAACTTTAAGCTACAGATTTACATAGACTTTATAACTTTTAAGGGAGAATCAACATGTCTGTTAAACATCCAGTCATTGTCGTGACCGGCTCATCAGGCGCTGGCACCACAACGGTCAAAAATGCTTTTGAGCATATGTTTCATCGTGAGGGCATCAATGCCGCGGTCATCGAAGGTGATGCATTCCACCGCTACGACCGTCTTACTATGAAAGAAAAGGTGGCCGAGGCGGCAAAAGAAGGTATTGATCTCAGCCATTTCGGACCAGATGCCAACATATTCGATAAACTCGAAGCGCTTTTCAAGAGCTATAGCGAGACCGGCACCGGCCAGATGCGTAAATATCTGCACGATGAGGTTGAAGCAGCACCTTACAAACAGGATCCCGGCACCTTCACACCTTGGGAACCGGTCCCTGAAGACACCGACATACTTTTCTATGAAGGCCTGCATGGCGGTGTTGTGACCAAAGACGTCGATGTTGCCCGCTGGGTTGACCTGCTAGTTGGCGTAGTGCCGATTGTAAACCTGGAGTGGATCCAGAAAATTCACCGCGACACTGCTCAGCGTGGCTATTCAGCCGAAGCAGTCACCGATACCATCCTGCGCCGCATGCCGGACTATGTAAACACCATCACCCCTCAGTTTTCACGCACTGATATTAATTTCCAGCGCGTGCCGGTGGTCGATACCTCAAATCCTTTCATCTCGCGTGATATCCCGACCCCGGATGAAAGCCTGATTGTGATCCGTTTCAGGCATCCAGAAAAACATGATATGCCATATTATCTATCCATGCTGAAGGATTCATGGATGTCTCGTCCAAACACCATCGTGCTGCCGGGCGGCAAGATGGGGCTGGCGATGGAGATTATCCTCAATCCTGTGGTTCATGAGATGATGGAAAGACAACGCACTGCCTGATTGCTCGTCTGCCACCAGGCAGACTTTATGCTGCACACTAAACGCTACCCTCATCGGGTGGCGTTTTTTTTTGCGCACTAAAACATAAAGAATCAAACACTATCAATATGATAGTGAGAATTACAGATTATTAATTAATTTTAGGGTTAAGCTTAGAAATCCGGCACATCCCGACTGTGTAGGGGGGAAGTTCAAGTCACAGATAATCCATTACCAGACTTGAAACTCGTCACAGCCGGGAGTACCGGTCAATCGTCATCCCTTGCACCGCCTGGGGCTTTACAACACCTACCCCAGGAAGGGGGGAGGTGCTTGGGATGTCTGTAGTGCAAAGAGAGTGTAGGTGATAACCCAACCTAAATCAACTACTTTTTATATGGAA
>CALZMY010000173.1 GCA_945788675.1 uncultured Gammaproteobacteria bacterium
ATTTTCGTTCTGAAGTTTCTGTTCGATCACTGCCTTCAGTGCTGGGATGCCATCGACCAGTTTGTAGCGGTGGTTCAGTGGCTCATCGAAGAAGGCATTAACGGCAGTTTTGACTGCATCTGGTGGTGCGTAATCAACGATACCCTGGCCAAGGTTGATGGTGCCAGGGTTGTCTCTTATCAGTCCACCCACAAACGGGATGATTGGTGCCTGCACCCCAGCCATTCGGGCCGTGGTATTTAGGTTAGCGCCTTCAATGTTGTTTTCAGTCATTATGAATGGCGCTATTTAAGCGTGTTTATTGTGGTTGTGGTTTGTAGTTCTGGCGAACGCGCATCTCAGTGAAGCCATGTTTGAGAATATTTTTATATGAGTGCTGAGGATCACCTTCAACCGCTTCACCTGTCTCAGTGACGATATGCTTGCAACCCAGCGATTTTGCCTGGTCGATGCGTGCCGCCATGATTGCCGACTGGCTACCCTTGCAGCGATATTGTGGTGAGGTGGCTGCCCAGTCCAGCCATGCTATTTCATCATGGACGAACATCGCGCCAGTACCTGCCATGGTCTGGCCATCAAAGCTGGCATAGAGATGCCAGCGAGGGTCGTTGGCGAGTGCCGCGATGAGCGGTACTGCAGCGTCGCTCATGTCGAACGCATCACAGACAATCCGCGCGAATTCGTCGGCGTGCTCACCATCAATCTTTTCCACGCGCAGTTCGGTTTCTGTGCCAGATGGCGTTGAACTATCGCGAATAAACCGCATCCAGCCGCGGGTGGCAACAAGCCCTGCATTGATGAGCTGTTGCCGACTCGCCTGTGGCTGGTCATCGATATAGAGGTGCAGGAAGTAATGCTTGATCCCGAGAGCAGTATAAGTAGCGGCAATCTTCTGTATTGTACTTGGCTTGATCTCTTTGTTGGTGCAGAGCCCCTGCGCGCGGTTAAGCATAATGCTTGGCTCTTTGGTGGCGGTGAGTAGTAAGGCGTCGTCAATATCGATGGTGCGTAACCCCAGCGCCTTTTTAGTCGCATCAGGACAGTTACTAAAGAGGCTGGTTAACACCTCGCGTTCTACCAACTCTGTACGTTGTTCCAGTTCCATGATCTGTTTCCTGTTCGCTGTTTTTATTTGCCACAACAGCGTTTAAATTTTTTGCCGCTACCACAAGGGCAGAGGGTATTTTGGCTTGGTTGTGAAAGTGTACCATCGACGTAGTACCAGCGTCCTTCTTCTTTAATAAAGCGACTTACCTCAAAGATGACCTGTGTTATCTCTTCTGCTTTGTAACGTGCAATGAACTCGACCTCTCCTGTCGTATGGTTTTTGTCACCTCCCTCTGTACGGCAGACCTTGAGTCCCAACCATTCGGGTTGTGGCTGCTGGGTCAGATCGAGTGATGCAGGGCGAGTGGATTCGTGCCAGGTTTTTAGCAGATAGTCGCTGTTGTTGCGCGTGTAGGCGCTGTAGCGGGAGCGCATTAATTGTTCGGCTGTCGGGGCGGGGATCTCTTTGTCGATCTGTTGGCCGCAGCAGTTAGGGTAATGCGCATTGCTTCCACAAGGGCAACGCTCTGTTGGTGATTTTTTCATGCCTTCTATCTTAATCGGGCTTGCTGGATATGCACAGTATTATGCATGCCGAATTAATGGTACGCACATGTGCATTCCCTACGGATGAGCCTGCCATGCTAAAATCTCGTCTATGATAAATTTTACCAATGTTGCGCTGCGCCGCGGCGGTCAACTGCTGTTTGACAAGGTCTCGTTTACGATCCATCAGGGGCAACGGGTTGGCGTAACCGGTGTCAACGGCTGCGGTAAGTCGAGCCTGTTTGCGATGATCCGCGGTCAGTTGCATAGCGATGCGGGTGAGCTGACGTTGCCACCGGGTCAGGTGATCGCACATGTGGCGCAGGAGACCCCTGCGCTTGATCGTGCGGCGATCGATTACGCGATCGATGGTGATGTTGAGCTGCGTACCATAGAGGCAGAGCTGGCAGAGGCCGAAGCGGTGGATGACGGTAATCGTCAGGCGCAACTGCATGCGAGGCTGGAGGCGGTCGATGGCTATACCAGCCGTAGTCGCGCAGCACGCCTGTTGCATGGGCTTGGTTTTACCACCGCACAGGAGTCCGCACCGGTAAAAGACTTCTCCGGTGGTTGGCGCATGCGGCTTAATTTGGCGCAGGCACTGATGTGTCGTTCCGATATCCTGCTGCTGGATGAACCGACTAATCACCTCGACCTCGATGCGGTGATGTGGTTACAGGCGTGGCTCAGTCAATATCAGGGCACGCTGTTGCTGATTTCGCATGATCGTGATTTTCTCGATGATGTGACCACCCACATCGCACATGTCGAGCAGGGGGGTGTCGAGTTATATACCGGTAACTACAGCGCCTTTGAGAAACGCCGTGCGGAGCGGCTGGCGCAGCAGCAGTCGGCCTATCTCAAACAGCAGGAGGAGATCGCCCATATTCACAGCTTCGTGACGCGTTTTAAGGCCAAGGCGAGCAAGGCGAAACAGGCGCAGAGCCGTCTCAAGACGCTGGAACGGATGGAGATGATCAGTGCGGCACATATCGATTCACCATTTCATTTCACCTTTCTTGCCCCTGAAAAATTACCTCATATGCTGTTGCAGTTGCGAGATGTCGAGATCGGTTACGGCGACAGCACGATCCTCTCTAATGTGAAGCTCGATCTCGCCAGTGGTGATCGAGTCGGCCTGTTGGGTGCCAACGGTGCGGGTAAGTCGACACTGATTAAAGTACTGGCAGATACGCTTGCGCCAGTCAGTGGCGATTTTACTCGGGCACAGGATCTACGCATCGGCTATTTCGCGCAGCATCAGCTGGAGCAACTGCACCTTGACGAAAGCCCGCTGGAGCATCTATTGCGCCTCGATCCGCGTGCCCGTGATCAGGAACTGCGTGACTTCCTCGGTGGTTTTGCCTTTCATGGTGACAAAGTCACCGATCCGGTCGAGCCCTTTTCTGGCGGTGAAAAGGCGCGTCTGGTGCTGGCGATGCTGGTCTATCAGCGCCCCAATCTATTATTACTTGACGAACCTACCAATCACCTCGATCTGGAGATGCGTCATGCGCTGAGTGTTGCATTGCAGGGGTTCGATGGGGCGCTGGTGATGATCTCGCATGACCGCCACATGCTGCGTAGTGTCACTGATCGCTGGTTGTGGGTCGACGATGGCCGTGTCACCCCATTTGATGGTGACCTGGAAGGTTATCGGCAACAGATGATCGCGAGGCGTGAGGCCGATGAGAGGGTGGTGGTGAATTCAAATGGAGAGATTGCGGAGAACAGCCAGGTTGGACGTAAGGCGCGCCGTCAGCAGGATGCCCAGCAGCGTCGTGCATTGAAGCCACTGCAAAACAGGCTGAAGAAGCTCGAGCAACAGATGGAAAGCCTCAATACCAAAAAAGAAGAGATCGAGGGCGTGCTTACCGGAGGCGCGATTTATGAGGATGCCGAAAAGGGACGTTTGAAAGACCTGCTGGCACAGCAGGTGAGTATTTCTGCTGAGCTGGATGAGGTCGAAGGGCAATGGATGGAAGTTTCTGAGTCGCTGGAAGCGCTAACGACTTGCACCACAGGCAGCTAGAGCTGTTGATAGTCCTCCCATGGCGCGAGGAAACACCCATCGGCGTGGTTATTTGCTAGAATATGGCAACTTTTAATTATTAGGGAAGGTCCTTTTTACTCGTCATTCCGAACGTAGCAACGCGGAGACCCGGAATCCAGAGTTTCGAATGAGCGCGTGACTGGATTCCGCTGCCAACGGCATTTTCTTCGGTCATCTGCGCCGGAATGACGGAAACTGACCTGTTGAGGACTATTGTCGAAACTGTATTGGGGTATGCTCAAATTATGTCAGAACAGATCACGCTTGAGGCGATTGATGTGCTCAAAAAGAAGTATGAAAGTATTATGGTTACCATCGGTATTTCGCTGGGAATGGTGTTGATGCTGTCTTTTTTTATGTACGCGCAATTTATTGATCGCATGCCGCCAATCTTCATTCAGATGTGGATGTTGATTGTCGGTTTAGTGATTGCTGCGATGTTCTATATTAAGCGGCTTTCATTTGCCTGGTTGAAGTTTCGCCATGGACGTCGCGCCGAGTTTCAACCACTGCTTGCAAAGCTTAACGTCGCTGATCTGGAAAAGGATGCGCAGGTTTTGCTGGATGAGAAGTTTTCAGGGTAAGAGATTGCTTCGTCGTTCCTCCTCGCAATGACGGGGCCTTGTCATCGTGAACGCGCCCAAAGGAAGTGTACCCTAAAGGGTATTTTACCCTTGAGGTAAAGTGCGGCGATCACCGCGGTTTGGGGTAAAGGATCACGTTGTCGTCCCTCCACGCAATGACAAGTCGCTGTCATCGCGAACATCGTGTGACGGACTGGAAGTCCAAATCCTTGAGGGCGGCGATCTCCATGCTTTAGAGTAAGGGGTTGCTTTGTTGTTTCTTTTAGCAATAAAAATTCAATAGAGAGGAGCGCTCATGGATGAACGCCAGTACTTTGTCTATATCATCACAAACAAGCGTAATACGGTACTGTATACAGGCGTCACGAATAACCTGGAACGACGTTTGTATGAACACCGACACGGCTTAACGCCTGGCTTTTCCAGCAAGTATCTTTGTTCCAAACTTGTCTATTATGAGACGACTGCTTGTATTGATTCCGCTCTCAATCGAGAGAAACAGATCAAAGCGGGTTCGAGAAAAAAGAAAATCTTATTAATTGAAAGTCGTAATACTCAGTGGCAGGACTTGAGTGAGCATTGGCAGTGAGAGATTGCGTCGTCGCTACACTCCTCGCAATGACAAGTTGCTGTCATCGCGAGCATCGCGCGGCGATCTCCAAGGTTCAGGCGAGG
Source organism: uncultured Gammaproteobacteria bacterium (assembly GCA_945788675.1). Classification (GTDB taxonomy): domain Bacteria; phylum Pseudomonadota; class Gammaproteobacteria; order SZUA-140; family SZUA-140; genus SZUA-76. The sequence continues at coordinate 4,906 of CALZMY010000173.1, forward strand.
GGATTGCGTCGTCGCTATACTCCTCGCAATGACAAGTCGCTGTCATCGCGAGCATCGTGCGGTGATCTACGAGATTCAGGCCAGGAGATTTCTCTTCTTGCGATGATGATCACTAAAAATTATGGGCTATTTTTAAACAGCCAGTGCCCAACGCGGTATTAATCTCATTCCTTTGTTAAGCACTTGCTCATGCCGCTGATAGTCGGGCGTGTAACGCTCGACCAGCGCCCAGTAACGGGGCGAGTGGTTCATCTCTCTTGTATGGCATAACTCATGAACAAAGAGATAGCGTACCGTTTCAGCGGGCATAAATAGTAGTGCGCGGTTGATACTGATCGTGCCGCTTGATGAGCAGCTTCCCCAGCGTGTCCTTTGTGCTCGGATCACGGCTCGCTTGAATGTCAGGCCCAGTTCATCGCTAACATCGTGTAACCATGGAATAAGTACCTCGCTGGCACGACGATTTAACCACTGCTGTAACGCTTTTCTTGCGGCCTCGTCATCCTGGCTGTAGACCTTCAGAGCGTTTTGTATTTCAGCCACGCGGGCACGCTTGCCTTCGAGGTATTGTAGCTGCCACTGCTGGTTCGTGGATTCAAATCTGAGTGTGCCGGGTAGTAGTTCTTCAGGCGGGTAAAGTGCTGCCATCTGTTTTTGTGTCTGTTTGATCCATGCCTGATGTTGTGCAACAAATGGTGCGACATGTTTCTTGCTGATGCGTTTGGGGAGGACTACTTCGACCTCGCCGAGTGGCGAAACTTTTAGTTGCATTCGTTTGGCGCGATGACTGATGCGGACCTGGTAGGTTGGCAGGTCGTCGATTATTTCTTCAGGATTAATCATGACCGTCTATTATCGGTGGGATGAAATTGGTGTCAATAATATTTTCGGTAATGGGTTGTATCTCTGCGTGGGAATGCATGAGGTAGAATGGACGCGCAAAGCATTGTATCTGATGCGCATCAAAGGAAATCTTCTGGGGGTGTGCTTGCGCTGGTGTTGCGGAGGAGGTGGGAGAGGGGGGTGGTTTTACCGCTAGCTGTATGGGTTCCCACGCGGGAGCGTGGGAACCAGATCTACGGCGGAAGGGACGGGGCTAACTTGCAGCCTGCTGCTTAGCCTCTTCAATCCCCTGGCTGCGCAGGTATTCATCATAGGTGCCGTGGTAATCGACAAGGCCATCCGGCTTTAGTTCGATGATGCGTGTCGCCAGTGACGAGACAAACTCACGGTCATGACTGACGAAGATCAGTGTGCCGGGATAGTTTTCCAGTGCTAGGTTGAGTGCTTCGATCGATTCCATATCTAAATGATTGGTTGGCTCATCCATTAGCATAATGTTTGGTTTCTGCTGCATCAACTTACCAAACAGCATGCGGCCCTGTTCTCCACCGGAGATCACCTTGACGGATTTATTGATTTCGTCGCGTGAAAAGAGCAGGCGGCCAAGGGTACCGCGAATCACCTGTTCGTCATCGCCTGGCTGTCCCCAGCGACTCATCCAGTCGAACAGGTTCATCTCTTCTGCAAAGTCGTGGGCGTGATCCTGTGAAAAGTAACCGAGGTTTGAATTTTCAGACCATTTGACATCGCCGTGGCCAGGCTCAAGGTCGCCCACAAGTGTGCGCAGCAGGGTGGTCTTGCCGATACCGTTAGGACCGATGACGGCGATGCGTTCACCGACTTCAACCATCAGGTTAAGATTTTCAAACAGTGCTACGTCATTAAAGCCTTTGGCGAGATCGGAGACTTCCAGTGCCAGTCGATGCAATTTCTTCTCCTGATCAAAGCGGATGAAGGGGCTGATACGGCTGGATGGCTTGATCTCATCGAGTTTAATCTTATCGATCTGCTTGGCGCGCGAGGTCGCTTGCTTGGCCTTCGACGCATTGGCGGAGAAACGGCTGACAAAGGTCTGTAGTTCGGCGATCTGGGCCTTCTTCTTGGCATTATCGGCAAGTTGTCGTTCACGCACCTGGGTGGCGGCCGTCATGTACTCGTCGTAGTTGCCGGGGTAGATGCGTAGTTCGCCAAAGTCGAGGTCGGCCATGTGAGTGCAGACGCTGTTGAGGAAGTGACGATCATGCGAGATGATGATCATGGTGCTGTTGCGCTGGTTGAGGATCTCTTCGAGCCAGCGAATGGTGTTGATGTCGAGGTTATTGGTCGGCTCATCGAGCAGCATGATGTCTGGATCGGAAAACAGTGCCTGGGCCAGCAATACACGCAGTTTCCAGCCTGGCGCGACGGCACTCATCAGGCCGTTATGTTGCTCCAGCGGGATCTCAAGACCGAGTAGTAGTTCACCCGCGCGTGACTCAGCGGTGTAGCCATCAAGTTCACCAAATTCTACTTCGAGTTCGGCAACTTTCATCCCTTCTTCTTCGGACATTTCAGGCAGGCTATAGATGCGATCACGTTCCTGCTTGACGGCCCACAGTTCGGTATGTCCCATGATGACGGTATCGAGGACAGTGTGCTGTTCGAACGCAAACTGATCCTGCCCCAGTTTACCGACGCGCTCATTGACATCAATGACAACGTTGCCTGCACTCGGCTCAAGATCGCCACCGAGGATCTTCATCAGTGTTGATTTACCACAGCCGTTGGCACCGATCAGACCATAGCGATTACCCCCGCCAAACTTGACGGAGATATCTTCAAAGAGTGGCTTGGCACCAAATTGCATGGTGATGTTAGCAGTTGTTAGCACGAGCGTAGTTCCTGGTGTTGATTTGTTTTGAATACGAAGATCGTCTTTACCTTATTTAGCCACCAAATAGTGATGGTACTTCACGAGGTTTTTTATTGCCGGCCTTGTGCTGATCCGGGCGTTTGTTTGGTTTTGCTTTTGGCTTATAGTGAATGCTGTTGCCGTTGACCTCGGTGGCGGTGCGCGGTTGATCGACCTGAATCCCAAGGCCATCACTTGCCTGGTGTTTATGGGCCGGTGTCGCTGAAGGACTGCTGTTGAAGTTATTACTTCTGTTACTGCTGTTGTTTTTTCTGCTGCTACGCTGGGGCTGCCGCTGCGCTGAGCTGTTACGTGTACGTGTCTGTTTTGCTGGACGACGGCCTTGTTGTTTACCGCCTGTGTTATTGCGTCCGTTAGGGATCGGTTCAGCTTTGATGCCTGGGTCTGGTGCGAAGCCTTCGATGGTCTCTTTTACGATCTCACGATTAATCAGTTTCTCAATGCCGCCGAGCAGTTTCAGTTCATCAATGCAAACAAGCGATACCGCTTCACCTTCGTTACCGGCGCGGCCAGTACGACCAATGCGGTGAACATAGTCTTCGGCGACGTTGGGTAGTTCGAAGTTAACTACATGTGGCAGCTGGTCGATGTCGAGTCCACGTGCTGCGATATCGGTAGCAACCAGTACACGAATATCATTTGTTTTAAAGGACTTCAGTGCTTTGGTGCGTTGTGCCTGGCTCTTGTTACCGTGAATAGCCGCGGCAGTAATGCCGCTCTGTTCCAGTTGTTTGCTCAGGCGATTGGCACTGTGTTTGGTGCGAGTGAAAACGAGCACCTGCTGCCATTCACCAGTATCAATAAGGTGTGTGAGTAGTTCGCGTTTGCGTGCACGATCAACCGGGTGGACAAGCTGTGTCACAGTTTCGGTTGCGGTGTTTTGACGTGCAACTTCAATCAGAGTGGGTTCGTGCAGCAGCTGTTGTGCCAGTCGTTTAATCTCATTGGAGTAGGTTGCAGAGAACAGCAGGTTCTGACGTGTCCTGGGTAGCAGCGCCAGAATTTTTTTGATGTCATTGATGAAACCCATATCGAGCATGCGGTCGGCTTCATCCAGTACCAGAATTTCAACTTGTGACAGATCGACCGTTTTTTGTGTGGCGTGATCAAGCAAGCGACCCGGGGTGGCGACGATGATATCGACCCCCTGGCGCAGTTTATTGATCTGCGGCTTGATGTTAACGCCGCCAAATACCACGGCTGATTTGAGTGACAGATGCTGGCCGTAATTTTGTGTGCTTTCGGCGACCTGTGCAGCAAGCTCGCGTGTTGGGGTGAGTACCAGGGCACGTACCGCGCGTTTGCGTTTAGCCGTGGTGGAGACCTGGTTTTCTGTGTTTTCGGTA
>CALZMY010000174.1 GCA_945788675.1 uncultured Gammaproteobacteria bacterium
CCACAGTTGATCGAACCGATCATGAAGGTTGATGTGTTCACCCCTGAAGATCATGTCGGTGACGTGATCGGCGATCTTAACCGTCGTCGCGGCATGATCAAGTCTCAGGAAGCGGGCGTTACCGGCGTGCGCATCAAGGCTGACTGTCCACTAAGCGAGATGTTTGGCTACATCGGTGATCTGCGCACTATGACCTCCGGTCGTGGCCAGTTCTCAATGGAGTTTTCACACTACCTGCCATGTCCGAAGAATGTTGCGGATGAGGTGATCAAGGAAGCTCAGGAACGCAACGCGAAGAAATAATTCGTCAGCGATCAGCGGCGGCTCCCTGCTAATCTGGGGAGTCGGCGCACAAAAAAAGGCCGGTGTTCATTTCGAACCCGGCCTTTTTATTTATATGTAAGTCGGATTAACGGAACGCGTAATCCGACTTACATCTACTTTTTATTTTACAACTTTAAGATGCGAGCGATCCGCCTTCTTCTCCGGCGGTGGCGGCGGCAGGTCATCATCGTCTTCTTCCAGCACCATCCCCTGCCCATTTTCGCGCGCATAGATCGCCAGTACCGCGCTGGTAGGCACGCTCACTGTCATCGAAACCCCATCAAAACGGGCATCAAACTGCACCCATTCATTACCAAGCTCGAGGTTACGTACCGCACTGCCATTGATATTGAGAATAATGCGGCCATTCTCGATATATTTCTCCGGCACCTGAATATCAGGCACCATCGCATTCACCAGAATGTGTGGCGTAAGGTCATTATCGACAATCCACTCATGAATGGCGCGGATCAGATAAGGTTTACTAGGGGTCATTTCCATGGGTAAAAATTTCAGCGATGTTGTAATTAGGTGACACGATCAACAGATCATCCCGACTCGCATCACCCATTCTGATAATGGCTGATGCGAGCACAGCATGGTGGTTACTTTCCGATCTCTTTCTCAATCTCTGTCAGACTGGCTTGAAAAGATTCACGCGCAAACAGACGTTCAGCATATTCCTGTACTGGCTTCGCCTGCGCGGGCAGCTTAATACCGTAGTGTGAAAGGCGCCACAACAGCGGGGCCAGACTACAATCGATCAAGGAAAAATCGTCGCTCATAAAAAATTCTTTTTTGACAAAAATAGGCGCGATCAATGTCAGACCATCCTGAATCGTCTTGCGCGCGACCGCAGCCTTGGCACTGCTATTACCAGTGAGGTCAGCCAGCACGCCGTACCAGTCAAGCTCGATACGATGCAGCATCATGCGACTACGCGCACGCGACACTGGATCGACCGGCATCAACGGTGGATGTGGATAGCGTTCGTCCAGATATTCCACAATGATCTGTGAGTTATAGAGCACCAGATCACGATCCACCAGCGTCGGTACCGAGCTGTAGGGATTAAGGTCAATCAGGTCTTCCGGCAGGTTGTTTTTATCAACACTGATAATGTCAGCGGTAATACTTTTTTCTTCGAGTACAATACGGACACGATGACTTAAAGGACAATCGGCCTCTGAATACAAGGTCATCACAGGTCTTCTGGTGGCAACTGTCGCCATTAAATAAACTCTCCTAAGTCAGTAGCAAGCGGAAAAACCGAACAAGACCGCAGATAATAACATAATCAAAACATCCACGTCACAAATTGCTACTTTTATTGTTTATTTTCAAGGCATTACAGGTCTCTATCCTTTTTAATCAGTTCATATGCAGAACGAATTTCATGCGTCTTTTCAGTCGCAATCTTCATCATCTCCTCGGGCAACCCTTTGGCAACCAATTTGTCAGGATGGTGCTGACTCATCAAACGGCGGTAGGCCTTTTTAACCTCCGCATCCGTCGCATTTTTCGACACATCAAGGATCTTGTAGGCATCATCGAGCAACATGCCCCCGCTACGCCCACCTCTACCACCCGCGCCGCGTAACATCGCCTCAATCTGATCAAATTCTGCGCGTGAAAAACCTAGCGTCTGGCAGATGTGCAACAGGATTTTCTTCTCAGCCTGATCGAGACTGCCATCGGCATAACAGGCCTGTAACTGGATTTCGACAAAGACGCGCAACAGATCATGGCGACGCTGGCACTCGCGTTTAAGCTGAGCCAGTACATCATCTAATGGGAAATCAGCTCCCTTCCCCTCATTAAAGAGATTGATTGCCATCTTCTTCAGCGTTGGATTGAGCTGCATCTGATCCATCAAAGTACGCGCCATCTGGATCTCATTTTCCGAGACCCGCCCATCCGCCTTCGCCAGATGCCCCATCACCGAAAAGGTGGCAGTAAAAAATGCGGTCTGCACCCGCTGTCGGCCCTGAACCTGGCCGACCTTATTATCCAGGCCATGCCCCAGTGCCGCGCCTAATAACGCCCCCAGCGGGCCACCCAGCATGAAGCCAAACGTGCCGCCAAACAATTTTCCCCACCAGCTCATTGCATACTCTCTATACTTAAAAATCAGGATTTGAATTTAATGAAAAACTGAATTTTTCGTCATTCCGGCGCGACTGGAGGAAGTGCCTGTGGTAGAGGCCGGAATCCAGCAACTAGCCTGCGCTAAAACCTCTGGATTCCGGATCTACGCTACGCTTCGTCCAGAATGACGGGAAATAGATGAATCAGTTATTCTTAATTTATTTAACCACAAGACTGCCACGATACATCTGCATCTGGCAACTAAAGGGATACTCTCCGGCACTGAGCGGCCCGATAGCGACCGCTTTTTTTTCACCCAACGGCAGATCAAACGCGATATCAAGCTCATTAAACAGCACTTTCTCTGCGCAGGGGCTCGGGTCTCGCCTGATAAAACAGAGCGTAATCGGTGCCCCCTCGGGAACCTCGATGCGCGCCGGAGTATATACGCCATTTTCGACGACGACCTCGATCACACCACTGGCGCTCGCCTGTTTTGCCTGAGGACGTGAAAACCAGAACCACCAGACGATGAAGCCCATCAACGCCAAAGCCAGCAGATTAACGATAAAGCCCATCACGGTTGAGCCCCCTCCGGTTTAAACAGCCGCAGGCGGTTGGCATTGGTGACAACGGTCAGCGACGACATCGCCATCGCGCCACCAGCGACAATCGGATTGAGCAAAATGCCAAACAGTGGGAAGAGAATGCCGGCCGCGATCGGGATCCCGAGCGAGTTATAGATAAACGCGCCAAACAGATTCTGTTTGATGTTACGCACCGTTGCGATCGAGATCGCGATGGCATCGGCCACGCCGTGCAGTGAGCCGCGCATCAACGTCACATCGGCGCTTTCGATCGCGACATCGGTACCGGTGCCGATGGCGAAACCGACATCAGCCCTTGCTAATGCAGGCGCATCGTTAATGCCATCGCCGACCATACCGACCACCTCGCCATTCGCCTGCAATGCCGCCACTTTGTCTGACTTGTCCGCCGGCAACACCTCGGCCATCACCTCATCGATACCGACCTGCTTTGCGACCGCCGCGGCCGTCGCCGCATTATCACCGGTCAACATCACCACCTTGATGCCGATGTTGTGCAGGCGTGCAATCGCCGCCTTTGAATCCGCCTTGATCGGATCAGCGACCGCGACAATCCCCGCCGCCGCACCATCGACGGCGAGGTACATCGGTGTTTCACCGTTTGCGGCCAGCCTTGCAGCTTCAGCTGGCAAAGCCACCAGCTCGATGCGGTGATCATCCATCAGTTTTCGATTACCGAACAGCACCGCTCGACCATCAACCTGGGCCTGCACACCATGCCCGGCAATCGCCTCAAACGCCTCTGCACGCGACAACGACAGACCACGCTCATTGGCTGCCGTCACAATCGCCTCGGCCAGTGGGTGTTCTGAGCCGGTCTCAATCGATGCCGCCACGCTCAACAATCGTGCCTCATCCCAGTTGGCTGCCGGGATCAGATGCGTGACTGCGGGCGCCCCTTCCGTCACCGTGCCGGTCTTGTCCAGCAC
>CALZMY010000175.1 GCA_945788675.1 uncultured Gammaproteobacteria bacterium
ACGACGTCACACAACTCTTGCTAACCGCCACCCTCGCCGCCTCCTGCGCCTTCATGCTACCAGTCGCAACGCCACCCAATGCGATCATCTTTGGCACGGAACGTGTCTCGATGAGTGAGATGATCAAAGCCGGTTTTCGGCTCAACCTGGTCTTCCCACTGGTGATACTGGCGGCTGTGCTGGCGCTGCGCCCACTCATGCCCTGAAGTCACCTTCACACTGAATCACCGCTATCTCCGGCGAATTTGGTGTAATCTCCATGAATCTAGACAAATTCCTCAAAAGGGTGCAAAATTAGCCGCCATGATGCTGGGGTTGTTCAATAACCACCAGTTAATAGCAAATTAACGGGATTTAGCAGGATTTAACGGGACAATAACCACGCCGATGGCTAAGTTACTGATATTAAATGGACCCAACCTCAACCTGCTCGGCGAGCGAGAACCGGGGCACTATGGTCACGACACACTGGACACTATCAATCAGCGACTTGAAGCCGCAGCGCAAACAGCTGGCCATCAATTAAACAGCTTCCAGAGCAATGCAGAGCATGAACTGGTCAACCAGATACAGGCTGCCAAAAAGGACGATGTCTCCTTTATCATCATCAATCCCGCGGCCTTTACCCATACCAGTGTCGCCATCCGGGATGCACTCAGCGCTACTGACATCCCGTTTATTGAGATTCATCTTTCCAATGTCCACGCACGTGAGGAGTTCAGGCACAACTCCTTTTTTTCAGATATTGCCGTGGGCGTAATCTGTGGGCTGGGGCCGATTGGCTACGAGCTTGCGCTACAGGCGGCCATCAAGCAGCTTGAAACAAACTAACAATACTATTCATTCAGACATTTTATAGAGACACCTGCAATCATGGATATACGAAAAATCAAAAAACTGATCGAACTCCTTGAAGAATCGGATCTCGCCGAGATCGAGATTCACGAGGATAAAGAGTCTGTACGCATTAGCCGCACCAGCCAGGTGGTTAGCGCCGCCCCCACGATGGTCGCTGCCGCACCGCAAGTAGCTGCACCAGCACCACAGGCAGCCGCAGAACCCGCCACCAAGGCCGCGCCGGAGGCTGTCGCCGCCAGCGGCAACCCGATTACTGCACCGATGGTTGGTACCTTCTACCGCGCGGCCGCACCGGGCTCAAAACCGTTTGTCGAAGTGGGTCAGCGCGTCAACGTGGGCGACACCCTCTGCATCATCGAAGCGATGAAGATGCTCAACCAGATTGAATCCGACAAAGCGGGTGTGATCGTCGACGTTCTTGTTGAAAACGGGCAGCCGGTTGAATACGGCGAGACCCTCTTCATCGTAGAATAATCGCCATGTTTGAAAAGATTGTTATCGCTAACCGCGGCGAAATTGGCTTACGTATTCTCCGCGCCTGTCGCGAACTCGGCATTAAAACTGTGGCCGCACATTCTTCGGCCGACCGCGACCTGAAACATGTACGCCTTGCCGACGAATCGGTCTGCATCGGCCCACCATCATCAACAGAGAGCTATCTCAATGTACCGGCACTGATCAGCGCTGCCGAAGTGACCGATGCCGTTGCGATCCACCCCGGCTACGGTTTTCTATCGGAAAATGCAGACTTTGCCGAACGCGTTGAACAGAGCGGCTTTGTCTTTATCGGACCACGGCCGGACACCATTCGCATGATGGGAGACAAGATCTCTGCCATCAATGCGATGAAAAAAAGTGGCGTGCCATGCGTCCCCGGTTCTGACGGACCACTCGGCGATGACGCCGAGACCAACCTGGCACTGGCACGTGAGATCGGCTACCCAGTGATCATCAAGGCCGCCGGTGGCGGTGGCGGCCGTGGCATGCGCGTGGTGCACAGCGACGCCGCACTCAACAATGCTATCTCTCTGACACGTGCCGAGGCGGGCAGCGCCTTTGGTAACGAAACGCTTTATATGGAAAAGTATCTGGAAAACCCGCGTCACATCGAGATTCAGGTACTGGCAGACTCACACGGCAACGCCATCCACCTCGGCGAGCGTGACTGCTCGATGCAGCGCCGCCATCAGAAAGTGATTGAAGAGGCGCCGGCACCCGACATCTCCGAAGAGCTACGCAATCAGATTGGTGAAGTATGTGCCAACGCCTGTTGCGAGATCGGCTACCTCGGCGCAGGTACCTTTGAGTTTCTCTACGAAGATGGCAAATTCTACTTCATCGAAATGAACACCCGCCTGCAGGTTGAGCACCCAGTTACCGAGATGGTGACCGGCGTTGATCTGGTCAAAGAGCAGTTGCGCATCGCGTCAGGCGATGAACTGACCTATAAACAGAGTGACATCGTACTCAGAGGCCATGCGATCGAGTGCCGTATCAACGCGGAAGATCCAAAGAAGTTCACCCCGTCACCCGGCAAGGTGACCCAGTTTCATCAGCCCGGCGGCCCGGGGATCCGTGTCGATACCCATCTCTACAACGGCTACACCGTCCCCCCCTATTACGATTCGATGATCGGCAAAGTGATTGCCCACGGTAACTCGCGCAAGTCCGCCATCAATCGCATGCGCACCGCGCTGGGCGAGCTGGTGATCGAGGGGATCACTACCAACACGCTGCTTCATCTTGACATCATGAACGACACTAACTTCCAGAACGGTGGCACCAACATCCACTATCTGGAAAAGAAACTGGCCGAAGCCAACAGCTAAGAAAGTACTGAACACTTCCAACACTTGTCATTGCGAGCAAAGCGACGCAATCCCCACTCTATCAGGATCATCGAGTGAGGAGATTGCTTCGTCGCTTTGCTTCTCGTACCACGGCACTTCCTTCGGTCGCCTGACAATGAATCAGAAGTCGCCTACCCCATCCATCGCTGTTTTTCCACACCGCGCTCATTTCTTTTCATAACCCGGGCGTTGCAATGTGCGATAATCCCGCCCTTATTGAACACGGAACACCCTGAATCATGGCACTAATCACCCTGCGCGCCGTCAATCTCGGCTTTGGCGGCCCTGCTCTGCTGGAACATGTCGATTTAAAAATCGAACGTGGCGAACGCCTCTGCCTGGTCGGCCGTAACGGCACCGGCAAATCAACACTAATGAAACTGATCGCTGGCGAGCTCAAGGCAGACGAAGGTGAAGTGGTCTATCAGCAGGGGATCAACATCACCCGCCTGACACAGGAGGTCCCGCGTGACCTCGAAGGGACGATCTTCGACGTCGTCGCCAGTGGCCTCGGCGAACAGGGAAAGCTACTCGCCGAGTTCCACCACATCAGCCATGAGCTTGCGCACGACACCAGCGATCAGATGATGAAACGCTTCGAACAGGTACAGCACAAACTCGAGGCCTGCGGTGGCTGGGAGGTCGACCAGAAGGTCACCGCCACCCTGACACGCATGCAACTCGATCCCGAGATGGAATTTGGTGCGCTTTCTGGCGGACTCAAACGTCGCGTGCTGCTGGCGCGCGCACTGGTTAATAAACCTGATCTGTTGATGCTCGACGAACCAACTAACCACCTCGACATCGAAGCGATCCGCTGGCTGGAAGATTTCCTGCTCGACTTCGACGGCACACTGCTGTTTGTCACCCATGACCGAGCACTGCTGCGCAAACTGGCGACGCGCATCATCGAACTCGATCGTGGTCGCCTCAGCAGCTGGCCCGGCAACTACGAAACCTACCTGCAGCGCAAACAGGAAGCACTCGATGCCGAAGCAACCGAACATGCGCTGTTCGATAAAAAGCTGGCGCAGGAAGAGGTGTGGATACGTCAGGGGATCAAGGCCCGTCGCACCCGTAATGAAGGACGCGTGCGTGCCCTCGAAGAGATGCGTCGCCAGCACAGCGACCGGCGCAAAAAGATGGGTACGGTACGGATGCAGCTGCAGGGAGGCGAGAACTCCGGCAAGCTGGTGGTCGAGGCGGATCATATCTCGCAGCGCTACGATGATAAAGTGGTCATTCGTGACTTCTCAACCGTGATCCTGCGCGGCGACAAGGTCGGCATCCTCGGCCCTAACGGCGCAGGTAAAACCACACTATTGAAAGCACTGCTTGGCGAAGAGGAGCCGAAGTCGGGCACCATCAAACTCGGCACTAAAATAGAGGTTGCCTACTTTGACCAGCTCCGTGCACAGCTCGATGAAGAGAAATCTGTCATCGACAACCTCGCGCAGGGCAGTGACAAAGTGACGATCAACGGCGTTGAACGTCATATCATCAGCTACCTGCAGGACTTTCTCTTCTCACCCGAGCGTGCACGTACTCCGGTCAAGGCGCTCTCCGGCGGTGAACGCAACCGTCTGCTACTGGCACGACTCTTCACCAAACCGGCCAACCTGCTGGTAATGGATGAGCCGACCAATGACCTCGATGTCGAAACCCTCGAGCTACTCGAAGAGCTGTTGCTTAACTATAAAGGGACACTGCTGCTGGTGAGTCATGATCGCGACTTTATCAACAATGTCATCACCAGCACACTGGTATTCGAAGGCGACGGCGTGATCAATGAGTATGTCGGTGGTTATGATGACTGGTTACGCCAGAAAGCGACACAACAACCAGCCGTCACGGTAAAAAAAAACAAACCGCAAGTAAGTAGCAGCGCCAACACTGAACAGAAGAAAAAGCTCAGTTATAAAGATCAACGCGAGCTTGAAACGCTGCCCAAAAAGATCGAGGCCCTGGAGAACGAGCAGACAGAATTGATGGCGCAGCTCGGCGATCCCGATTTTTATCAACAACAGGGTAATGCGGTTGCCACCATTAACGAACGGCTTGAACAGATAGAGACAGAACTAACGGCGTGTTATCAGCGCTGGGAAGCGCTGGAAGCGTTGCAGTAAGTGCCATGGCCGACAATCTGGTAAATGAATCCTACGCTGCTCTCGGTCCCGATGCGATCCTTGACGCCGTCGAGAGCCTCGGCTATCTGTGCGATGGTCACTTCCTTGCACTGAACAGTTACGAGAACCGCGTCTATCAAGTTGGTATCGAAGATAGCGTACCGCTGATCGCCAAGTTTTATCGTCCCGCACGCTGGACTAATGAGGCGATCATCGAAGAACATGAGTTTACGCAAGCACTTAGTGATCTGGAGATACCAGTCATCGCACCGATGGCAGATAGAAACGGCACCACTCTGCATTGCCACAAGGGCTACCGTTTCTCGCTTTCTCCACGTCGCGGCGGACGCGCACCGGAACTCGATGATCCCGACCATCTGGAACAGATGGGACGCTTTATTGCACGTATCCATAACATGGGCGCCACTCACCCCTTCACCCATCGCCCTACCCTCAACATCGAAAGCTTCGGTGTCGATTCGTACCGGTATCTTTTGGAACATGACTTTGTCCCAACAGGGCTAGTGGATGCCTATCGCTCATTGGCAGAAGACCTGATTGAACGTGTGCGCAACTGCTATGCCGCAGCAGGTAAAGTACAGATCATCCGCCTGCATGGCGACCTGCATCCTGGCAATGTCTTGTGGACAGACAAAGGACCCCACATCGTCGATTTTGATGACGCACGCATGGGGCCAGCAATACAGGATATCTGGATGTTTCTCTCCGGCGATCGACCCTACATGACCGCACGCCTCGGCGACTTCCTCAATGGTTATACCGAGTTTCGTGACTTTGAACCACGAGAGCTGCATCTACTCGAAGCACTACGCACACTACGCATGATGCACCACGCCGCATGGATCGCACGCCGCTGGGAAGATCCCGCCTTCCCGCTGGCATTCCCATGGTTTAACTCAGGGCGTTACTGGGACGAACACATTCTCGCGCTACGTGAACAGGCCGCATTGATGGATGAGCCGCCGTTGGTGTGGGATTAACACCACCCCAACCCATTCCTCAAAATCTTTTAAAAAATCAAAATGTAGCCCGGGCTGAGCTTCAAGCGAAACCCGGGAGGGCA
>CALZMY010000176.1 GCA_945788675.1 uncultured Gammaproteobacteria bacterium
ACCAGTCCGACCGCTTCAACATCATCTTTATCAAACTGGGTCACGGTACTCTCTGACCCTTGTTCACAATAGAGCGGCGTGAAGTCGGTCAGTGCCGTCGGTGCAATCACCACACCACCGGCATGCTTACCGGCATTACGGGCCATGCCTTCTAGCGAACGCCCCATATCGATCAGGTCACGTACTTCGTCATCATCCTGATAACGCTGGTTCAGCACTTCTTCCTGCTGCAACGCCTTCTCCAGCGTCATGCCGATTTCAAATGGAATCAGCTTGGAGATCTGATCGACAAAACCGTACGGGTGCCCCATCACGCGCCCTACATCGCGTATCACCGCCTTCGCCGCCATCGTCCCGTAAGTGATGATCTGCGAAACGCGTTCACGCCCATAATATTGCGCCACATACTCAATGACACGATCACGACCATCCATGCAAAAATCGACATCAAAATCGGGCAGCGAGACACGCTCAGGATTTAGGAAGCGTTCGAATAGTAGCTCATAGTGGATCGGATCGAGATCAGTAATCTCCAACACATAAGCCACCAGCGAACCGGCACCGGAACCACGTCCCGGCCCTACCGGCACACCATTTCCCTTGGCCCACTTAATGAAATCGGCAACGATCAGAAAGTAACCAGGAAAGCCCATTTCGATAATGACATTAAGTTCATGAGCAAGTCGCTCATCGTAAGGCTTACGGATCTCAGCAAAATCATCGACGGAAGTATCGAATAGAAAGTCTAAACGTCTATCCAGCCCCTCTTCGGCCTGCGTGCGAAAAAAGGTGTCGGTCGTCATCCCCTCGGGCACCGGAAACTCTGGCAACACATTTTCACCGAGCGTCAATTCAAGATTACAGCGACGCGCAATCTCAACACTATTTTCAAGTGCTTCCGGGATATCAGAAAAGAGTTCACACATCTCTTCCGGCGTACGTAGATACTGCTGATCGCTATAAAGCCTGGGGCGTCGGGGGTCATCCAGCGTACGCCCACTATTGATGCAGACCCGTACTTCGTGGGATTCAAAATTTTCCTGCTGCAGAAAACAGACATCGTTGCTGGCAACGACCGGCACGTCGAGATCAAGCGCAAGTGCCACCGCTGCATGCAGATAATCTTCTTCATTGTCACGTCCTGTACGTTGTAGCTCCAGGTAGAAACGATCAGGAAATAGCTGTCGCCATTCATCTAGTAACTGCTTTGCTGCCACGTTGTTTCCCGACAGCAGCGCTTGCCCCACATCGCCATTTCGCCCTCCGGAGAGTGCGATTAGGCCACTGCTTTCACCTTGCAGCCACGCCTGCTGGATCATCGGAATGCCGTTATGCTGCCCTTCTATATAGCTGCGTGAAATCAGGCGTGTCAGATTTAGATAACCTTCATGATCCTGGCACAACAGCACCAGTCGCGTGGGTTGATTGACATCTTCTGGATTCAACACCCACAGGTCAACACCAATAATCGGCTTAATACCGGCTGCAATCGCAGCACGATAAAACTTCACCATCGCAAACAGGTTGTTCTGATCAGTCACCGCAATCGCCGGCATGCCCGCCTCAGCCACGGCTTTTACCAGTGGCTTGACGCGTACGCAACCATCCACAAGGGAATAGTCAGTGTGCAGGTGGAGGTGGACAAACGAGGGACTCATAAGCGGATATTCTAGCGCAGGGAGAAGATCGCTGCGAGATAGAATTACAGATAAATTAGTTTATTTTCGAGCGTGATCGATTTACGCGGGCAGATCGCAAAGACGTCTAACAGGCCCAAACGAACGACGGTGTACGGGTGAAACACCATAGGCTTCCAGCGCGGCAAAGTGCGCCTTTGTGGGGTACCCTTTATGACGTGCAAAACCATATTCAGGATACTGCTCATCCAGCACCATCAACTCACGGTCACGTGCTACCTTGGCAAGAATTGAGGCCGCACCAATCTCAGGGATCAGCGCATCACCCTTGACGATCGCCTCTACCGGATAATTCACCGATGGACATTGATTGCCATCGACCTGCACATGTGTTGGTGCAATTGACAAACCATCAACGGCACGACTCATCGCCAGCAGACTCGCCTGTAAAATATTGATCTCATCGATCTCTTCAACCTCAGCGCGGCCAATTGCCCATGCTACTGCATGCTGCTGAATTTCAAGCTCGAGTCGTTCACGCTTTTTTGCAGTCAATTTCTTGGAATCAGTGACGCCTTCTATTGGGCATGTCGGATCAAGGATCACCGCAGCGGCAATGAC
Source organism: uncultured Gammaproteobacteria bacterium (assembly GCA_945788675.1). Taxonomy (GTDB): domain Bacteria; phylum Pseudomonadota; class Gammaproteobacteria; order SZUA-140; family SZUA-140; genus SZUA-76. The sequence continues at coordinate 2,259 of CALZMY010000176.1, forward strand.
AGCCCCGGCTAACGGGCCTCGGCCCGCTTCATCGACGCCTGCAATCAACACTGCTTCTGACATCTCTTCACCACACCCTCATATAAAAAACGGGGTAACTGAGTACCCCGTGATTAATTTGCAGACCATCTAAATACTAAAACATGATCCCAATATGGATCCCCAGGTTATTAGCATCGATCGATGTCACAGGCGCGCCACCATTAGAGGATACTAACATCTGGCCTGATGGCATATCGTAATCGATTGCCGTATAGCGAACGCCTAAAAATGCTTTTTCATTCAGAAAATAACCCGCCTCGATGGCAAAGCCAAGTGCATCGTCAAATTCAA
>CALZMY010000177.1 GCA_945788675.1 uncultured Gammaproteobacteria bacterium
CCGAAGGTGCGGGCACGACTCACCTCTTTCACAAACGAGGTGGTGGAAAAGTCCACTGTCGCCTCACGCGCCTTACCATCGAATGCAGGGTGCTGAAAATCGATCACAAACGAGACCTTAAATCCCTCAAATGGATCAAAACGGGCCCATTTATCGTCATCCTGTACTATCACTGGACGTTTGATGCGGATAAAACGCTTCGGTGCAGGCTGATTTTCAATCCCGGCAGACTGGATCAGGAAGACAAAGGGCCCAGCACTGCCATCCATAATCGGTACTTCTGACGCACTCAGTTCAACATAGGCGTTATCAATCCCAAGCCCTGCAAATGCCGAAAGCAGATGCTCAACCGTCGAAATACGCACCCCATCCTTAATCAGGGTCGTGGAAAGCCTTGTATCACCTACATTTTCTTCTTTCGCCTCAATCTCAACGGGCTCATCAAGATCGACACGACGAAAAACAATGCCTCTATCCACTGGGGCAGGGCGCAGGGTCAGATAGATCTTTTCCCCCGTATGCAATCCAACGCCAGTGGCTCGAATCACATTTTTCAGTGTACGCTGTTTAATCATCTACTTATTTTCCCACCGACTCCACACGCTGACAGATCGCCCGCCAAATTTATTCCATACGGCCATCTGCCGATCCCGGCGGATATTAGCATAGCCACGCCACCCTGCATAGAAACAGGGTATCTTCAGGCGCATGGTTCAGTGTCGCTTATGCGGGAAAATCGATCCCGTTTCCTCCTTTTTTAGCTAACGTTTTGAGCTACCGTGATTAATCGGCCTGACGTCTCAAAAAGGCAGGCACATCCAGATAATCAAGATTGGTGCCATCTGCCGGGATAACGTTCTGATCGGTCGCCGTGGTCTGATTACGAATCACGGTTGGACGATCGAGTTTGTTGTAATCCACCTCGCCACCATTGGTCTTGGAGATCAATTTCACAGGTTTTGCTTCCAGCTTCACAGACGCCTGCCCCAGGCCAGTGGCCACTACGGTGACACGCAGCTCATCTTCCATGTCTGGATCGATCACAGTACCCACCACAACGGTGGCATCATCAGAGGCAAACTCCTTCACTGTATTACCCACTTCTTCAAACTCGCCAATCGTCATGCTCAGCCCAGCAGTAACATTGACCAGAATACCGTGAGCACCCGCAAGATTGACATCTTCCAGCAGTGGACTCGCGATCGCAGCTTCAGCCGCCTCACGTGCACGATGCTCACCTGCTGAACTACCTGAGCCCATCATCGCCATGCCCATCTCAGACATGACTGTGCGTACATCAGCGAAATCGACATTGATCAACCCCGGACGGGTGATCAATTCTGCAATCCCCTGCACTGCACCCAGCAATACATCATTGGCCGACTTAAAAGCCTCTAGCAGCGACGCATCTTTACCCAGCACTGAAAGCAGCTTTTCATTTGGAATCGTAATCAATGAATCAACATGCTCACCCAACGCCTCGATGCCCTCATCCGCAATTCTGGCACGCTTTTTACCTTCGAACGGGAACGGCTTGGTGACAACCGCGACCGTCAGGATACCCATTTCTTTTGCAGTCTGGGCAACAATCGGCGCGCCACCGGTACCTGTACCACCTCCCATACCCGCAGTGATGAAGACCATGTCCGCCCCTTCAATGATCTCGGCAATACGCTCACGATCTTCAAGTGCCGCCTGGCGACCAATATCTGGATTAGCGCCCGCACCCAACCCCTTTGTGACGCCATTACCCAGCTGCAAGGTAGTCCGTGCAGATGAATTTTTTAATGCCTGCGCATCGGTATTGGCACAGATGAAATCCACCCCTTCAATGTCCGCAGAGACCATATGCTCCACCGCATTACCGCCACCACCACCGACACCGACCACTTTAATTACTGCGTTCTGGCTATATGCATCCATAAGTTCAAACATATTTTCTCTCCTTCGGTTCTTAATTCACAACAGTTATTTATTGATGACTACAAACTTAAAAATTACCCTGAAACCAACTCTTCATCCGCGCCCAGATACTGCCCCCACCTGCATCCCCAAAATTCGGGTGTTTCACATGTCGCTGTGTATGGCCATATAACAGCAACCCAACGCCTGTCGCATGGATGGGATTTCGCACCACATCCACCAACCCTTCCACATATTGCGGAACGCCTAATCGGACGGGGGTGTGAAAGATCTCTTCCGCCAGCTCAATCACCCCTTCCATCTTCGAAGTCCCGCCCGTCAACACCACCCCTGCTGCAATCAGGTCATCGAAACCACTCCTGCGCAGCTCGGCCTGAATCAATGTAAATAACTCTTCATATCTCGGCTCGACCACCTCAGCCAGGGTCTGGCGTGCGAGGCGTCGTGGCGGTCGATCACCCACACTCGGCACCTCAATGGTCTCTTCCGGACTGGCCAGTTGCGTCAATGCACAGCCATATTTGATCTTGATCTCTTCTGCGTATTGCGTCGGCGTACGCAGCGCCACGGCGATGTCATTAGTCACCTGATCACCAGCGATCGGAATTACCGCCGTATGGCGAATCGAACCGTCGGTAAAGATGGCGATGTCTGTGGTACCGCCACCGATATCAACCAGGCAAACCCCCAGTTCTTTTTCGTCATCCATCAACACGGAATAACTGGAAGCCAGCTGCTCAAGAATGACGTCATCCACTTCAAGGCCACAACGACGCACACACTTGATGATATTTTGCGCCGCACTCACTGCACCGGTCACCATGTGCACTTTGGCTTCAAGGCGAACACCCGACATGCCGATCGGCTCTTTAATCCCTTCCTGGTTATCGATGATGAATTCCTGCGGCAGGATATGCAGGATTTTTTGATCTGCCGGGATGGCCACTGCACGCGCCGCGTCGATCACCCGATCGACATCACCCGCGGCAATCTCGTTATCGCGTATCGCCACGATGCCGTGTGAGTTAAGACTGCGAATATGACTGCCGGCAATACCGGCATAGACAGCGTGAATCTCACACCCAGCCATCAACTCTGCCTCTTCCACTGCACGTTGAATTGACTGCACCGTCGATTCGATATTAACCACCACCCCTTTCTTAAGGCCTCGTGATGGGTGCGAACCGATGCCGATAATTTCAATCTTATCGCTCTCGGTAATCTCACCCACGATCGCCACCACCTTGGAGGTGCCAATATCGAGCCCGACAATCAGATCTTTTTCATCTTTTTTAGGCATGGTTTTGTCTCTCTCTACTCTCAGCCTTGCGCAATTTCATTTTCTTTCCCAGTCACTGCATTCCAACGCACCGCAAAACCGTTGGTGTAACGCAAATCGACTTCATCGATCGCCCGCTCCCACGTCATCAATACCTTTGGATAAATATCTATAAAACGTGCCAGACGTGCCTCACTCTCTTTCCGCCCCAGCAACAGCTTCATGCCACTGCTTAATGTCACCACCCACGCACGTCGCTCATCCTGTTCAAGCTGTGTAACAATCAACTCCTGTGTAGCCAATAATTCACGCACCTTGCGATACTGCGCCAACACCAACGCACCGTTACTACCCGGCCCATCCAATACGGGCAGTTGAACAAACTGCGTTATATCTTGTGGAAAAAAGAGCTCTCCAGCTGGACTCACCAAACCTTCATCACCCCAACGCGCGGCTGCCATCTGCTCTTCCAGCGAAACATAAAGCGTATCGGGCCAGACACGACGCACAGAGGCCTGTCTTACCCAGGGCAAGGTCTCGATTGCCAGTTTCACGTGGCCAACATCAACCCCCAGAAACCCCTGCTCACTGAAGCTCGCAGCCACCTGCTTAATCGCCAGCGGTGTCACATGTTCAAACATCCCCTCCACCTGAACCGACTTAATCTGCATCGCCTGCGGGTCAATCAATTTCATTGCCAGGCGCTCACCCGCAAAGGCAATCACAACAAACAGCAGCGCACCACCCGCGGCACGTGGCAGCCAACGCCTGATCCCATCCAGAAAAGGCCGCTGCTGCTGTTTCTCACTACTCTTATTAGCCATGCCGTTGATCCTCATCGACAACACTGCTCTCTAGAATGCGCCACACCAACTGATCAAATTCGATGCCTGCCGCCTTTGCCGCCATCGGCACGAGACTGTGATCAGTCATCCCCGGCACCGTGTTGACCTCGATCAGCCACCCCTTGCCCTGTGCATCACACATCAGATCAACTCGCCCCCAGCCATGGCATCCCACCGCAGCAAAGGCATCAAGCGCCAGTTGCTGCAGCGCAGCTTCCTGCGCTACCTCCAGTCCACACGGACAGACATAGCCAGTATCATCAGACTGGTACTTCGCCTCATAATCATAAAACGCCCGCGGCGTTTCGACCCGAATCAACGGCAACGCCTCCCCCTGTAGAATCGCAACGGTATATTCCGCACCGTCGACCCAGTGCTCCGCCAACACAGTTGCATCGCCACTGGCTGCCTTCTGCCACGCCGGCAATAACGCTTCCACTGCAGTCACCTTGCTCATGCCAATACTGGAACCCTCAGTGGCTGGTTTCACAATCATTGGCAGGCCAATCTCCTGAGCCACAACGGCAAAATCACTATCAGCGGTTAGCACTTTATAGGCAGGCGTGGGTAACCCGGCCCCTTGCCATAACTGCTTGCTGCGTAACTTGTCCATGCCCAGTGCAGATCCCATCACACCCGTCCCGGTATAGGGTAGTCCAAGCGTTTCCAAAGCACCCTGGGTCACACCATCTTCACCACCACGGCCATGCAATATGATGAAGGCACGATCAAAACCGGCCTGATGAATCTGCAACAGATCTTCTGTGGATGGATCAAACGCATGTGCATCGACACCGCTGCGCAGCAGCGACTGCAAGACTGCTGCGCCACTCTTTAGCGAGATCTCACGCTCTGAAGAGTGGCCGCCCATTAATACGGCGACCTTTCCAAAGCTTGCGGCCTGATCGATGCGCCGTGTCATTACCCTTGCTCACTCCCTGCCGCAGCCGCATCACCCACAATATGCACCTCTGGCATCAACCTGACACCCTGCTCCGCCTCAACTCGCTTAATGATAAACTGGATCAGCGTCTCAATATCTGCTGCGGTTGCATCACCGCGATTGATAATAAAATTGGCGTGTTTTTCTGAAACAACCGCTCCGCCAATTGAGTACCCCTTGAGCCCACACGCCTCAATCAGACGACCCGCATAATCGCCCTCCGGATTACGAAAGACAGAACCACAACTCGCCTGACCGGTTGGCTGCGTCTCATTGCGCTTTTCGAGCAATGCTTTGGTGCGAGCCAGGCCATCGTCTCGAGCTATCTTGAGACGAAAATGACCCGCAACAAACCATTCTTCGATCGGACCCACGACAGACCGATAGGCCACCCGGTATTCTTCCGGGGTACGCAGATAATGTCGCCCCTTGCGATCCATCGTCTCGACCGCCTCGACAATCGGCCACGTCTCACCGCCAAAGGCACCGGCATTCATCGCCAGGGCGCCGCCAACGGTACCGGGAATACCGATCAAAAACTCTGCGCCAGCAAGCCCATAGCGCACACTGGAACGCGCCAGCTTGGCACAGGGAACCCCTGCCTCGGCACGAATCAAATCACCCTCCAGTAGCGCCATCTTGCCTAATACACCGCTAGTACAGATCACAGAACCATTGATACCACCATCGCGTACTAACAGATTGCTACCAAGACCCACCCAGATAATCGGTTCATCAGCTGGCCTCTGTCTCAGATAAGCGGCCAGCTCTTCAAGATTGTCAGGCTTGAAAAAATGCTTTGCGACACCGCCAGCACGCCATGATGTATGACGCGACATCGGTTCACTGGTACGTAAGTCACCCATAACGACCTCGCCTCCACCGCCAACTGTTGTTTCGAAACTTACCGTCACTGCTAAACCCTCTTACTTCCTTGCTGTAATGTTTCCCATAAACGTGCTGCGACACTGCCAACATCACCCGCCCCCAATGTCAGTAGCACATCCCCTTGCTGCAACATGCCAGACAGCACAACCTCTAGCTCATCGTTGTCTTCAATAAATACAGGATCAACCTGATTACGCGTGCGAATGGCACGGCATAGTGCACGCGAATCGGCGCCGGCAATCGGTGCCTCACCAGCAGCATAGACCTCAAGCATCAACAACACGTCGGCCTCAGACAGCTCCTTAGCGAAATCATCAAACAGCTCCTGAGTACGGGTGTAGCGATGTGGCTGAAACACCACTACCAGGCGACGCCCTGCCCAGCCATCACGAATCGCCGCAATCGCCGCCGCAACTTCACGTGGGTGATGACCATAATCATCGATCATCAACACCTCACCCGGCACCGCCTTAATCTCGCCATAGACGTGGAAACGGCGTGCGATACCCTGAAAATTTTCGAGCCCTCGCAGGATCGCGGCATCATCAACACCCAGCTCATGCGCCACCGCAATCGCAGCCGTCGCATTCAACACATTATGTTTACCTGCCATATTGAGAGTGACATCAAGCCACTGCGGTTCACCGTTACGCGATACGCGAAACTTTGTAATGGACTGCTGCTGACGGATCTCGGAAATCACTATGTCCGCCTTCTCCGATGTGCCATAAGTCATCAGCGGGCGTGAGATCTCGGGCAGTACTTCTTTGACCACTGGGTCATCGAGACAAACCACCGCCAGGCCATAAAAAGGAAGATGATGCAGAAACTCGACAAAAGTCTGTCTTAACACCGCGAAGTCGCCACCATAAGTACTCATGTGATCGGCATCGATATTGGTCACCACCGCAAGCACCGGCTGTAGATGGAGAAATGAGGCATCGCTTTCATCCGCTTCCGCCACCAGATACTGCCCAGCGCCAAGACGCGCATTGCCACCGATACTATTAAGACGTCCGCCGATCACAAAGGTAGGATCGAGCCCACCTTCCGCCAGCACACTGGCGATCAGACTCGTCGTCGTCGTCTTACCGTGAGTGCCGGCAACCGCGATGCCGTAACGGAAACGCATCAGTTCAGCCAGCATCTCGGCACGTGGGATCACTGGAATATGGAGCCTGTGCGCCGCTATGATTTCTGGATTATCTGCCTTCACTGCCGTCGATTTCACCACCACATCACAACCCTCAATCACACCTTCATCGTGACCAATAGAGAGCTGCATACCGCGTGCAGCAAGACGGCGCGTGGTCGCATTCGCCTGCATGTCAGAGCCACTCACTTGATAACCAAGATTGAGTAACACCTCGGCGATGCCACTCATACCCGCACCACCCGCGCCGATGAAGTGGATACGCTTAACCCGCGCCATCCATTTGTTGCTGTCGGGCTGCACCGTAGTATCAATAATGGCATCAGGCATGTGCCACCTCCATACAAACATCAGCGACTCGCTGAACGGCATCGGGCTTTGCCAGGGCGCGTCCTTTGATCGCCATCGCTAGCAGATGGTTGCGCACACCTTCGTTATCGCCATGCTGCTGATACAGTGCCTGCCACAAAGCACTAAGCTGTTCTGCACTCAACACCTCCTGACGCACTAACATGGCAGCACCTCCCTCGACCAGAAACGCCGCATTGTGCGCCTGATGATCATCCACTGCATGAGGATAGGGCACCAGTAACGCCGCCACACCCGCAGCACTCAGCTCAGAGATTGTCAGCGCGCCAGCGCGGCACAGCACCAGGTCGGCCCAGCCATAGGCTTCAGCCATGTTTGCAATAAAGGGTTCGACACGCGCATCCACTGCGGCAGTGCGGTATGCGTCACGCGCCTCTTCAATCAAACGCTCACCCGCCTGATGCCAGATCTCGGGACGTTGTGCTTCAGGCAGGGCACTCATCGCAAGCGGCACGACACGATTCAGTGCCTGCGCCCCAAGGCTGCCACCCAACACCAGCAGACGTAACGCACCTGAACGTTGTGCAAAACGCTGCTGTGGTAGCGGCAATGCCGCAATCTCTGCACGTACCGGGTTACCCACCAGTTGCGGACGAGCCTTATCCTGCAGTGCCGCAGGAAATGCCTGCATTGTTTTTGTGGCGAGTCGTGCCAGCAGACGATTCGTCAATCCAGCAATCGCATTCTGTTCATGGATCACCAGTGGCTTGCGCAGTAGCCATGTCATCAGCCCCCCAGGACCCGCCACAAAACCACCCATACCCAGCACTGCCATCGGGCGACAGCGCATCAGGATCACCAGCGATTGAAACAGTGCAGAAGATAATTTTAATGGTGCCAGCAACCAGCTCACCACCCCTTTACCCCGCAATCCGCTGACACTAATCCATTCCATTGGGATACCCGCGCCAGGCACTAGCTTCGCTTCGATACCACGGCGCGTGCCCATCCAGATCACCTCAACGCCACGCGATTGCAACTCCTGCGCCACTGCCAGTGCGGGGAAGACATGTCCGCCGGTACCGCCCGCCATGATCATGATGCGCGTCACCATGCGCTGGCTCCTTCGGCATCATCACCCTTTTTATTACCGACCGCTTTTTTATGATTAACGTACTCGGCCAGACGCCGTTCGTAATCCACCCGCAGTAGCAGTGCAATCGCGATACACATCACCAGGATGCTACTGCCGCCATAACTCATAAAGGGCAATGTCAAACCCTTGGTCGGCAACACTCCCATGTTGACGCCAATGTTGATAAAGGCCTGAATACCGATCCAGATACCCACCCCATAGGCAAGGTACGATTCAAAACGCAGACCGACCTTTTCAGCGAGGCGCCCCACCATAAAAGCACGCACCACAACAAAAGAAAATAGCGCGATAATCGTCACTGCGCCAACAAAACCGAACTCTTCTGAAATCACGGCAAATAGAAAGTCGGTATGGGCCTCAGGCAGATAGAACAGCTTCTGTACACTACTACCCAGACCAACCCCAAACCACTCGCCACGTCCAAAGGCGATCAGCGCCTGCGTCAATTGAAAACCACTATTAAACGGATCGGCCCATGGATCCATGAAACCGGTGATACGCTCCAGGCGATAGGGGGAAGAGACCGCCAGCGTGGCCAGCGCCAGCGTCATCAATAACACCAGCACCAGAAACTGCCAGAAACGGACGCCGCCAAGAAACATCATCGCCATTGACGTCGCCAGAATCACAGCCGCCGCACCAAAGTCAGGTTCGACCAGCAGCAATACACTCACCAGTGCCAGTACCGCCATCGGGCGCACAAACCCACCCAGTGCGGTCTGCATCGCATCGCCATGTCGTACCAGATAACCGGCCATGTAAATAATCACAAACAGCTTGGCAAACTCCGACGGCTGTACATTGACAATGCCCAACGACAACCAGCGCATGCTACCGTTGACCTCCCGTCCAACACCCGGCACCAGCACCAGGATCAACAACAACACACCGGCCATTAGAAAATAACCGCCCATTTTTTCCCAGAACGCCAGTGGCACACGCAATAGCACCGCCGCCGCTAACACGCCTATCATGACGTAACTAATCTGCCTTATCAGGTAATAAAATGGCTGATCGAGTTTACGATCCGCAATCTCAAACGAAGAAGAACCGACCATCACGATACCCACGCCAAGCAACATAAAGATCACAAACAGCAGCCAGTGATCATTCAGCAGCTTGACGTCAGTGATACGCGGCGTCTTTGACTTGATCGTCACGACTTCATCTGCACTCGGCTTACGAAAGGCCATTGCACGACTCATGCAAGCACCTCCCTGAGCGCCGCAACAAAGGCGTTACCACGCGCCTCAAAACCATTGAACATATCAAAGCTGGCACAGGCCGGTGACAGCAACACCACATCACCTGGTTGCGCCAGCTTCACTGCCTGCGCGACAGCCGCAGCCATCGAACCGACCTGTATTACCGGTGCTACACCACCGATCGCCGCTTCAATCAACAGAGCATCCTGACCCAATAGCACAACGGCACGCGCCTTCTCAGCCAGCACCGACTTGAGCGGTGAAAAATCCGCATCTTTACCGACGCCACCGGCGATCAACACCACCCTGCTTTGCAGCCCCTGCAGTGCAGCGACCGTTGCCCCAACATTAGTCCCCTTCGAATCATTAAGCCAGGTGACGCCATTCTTTTCCGCCACCCACTGCATGCGATGCGGCAGGCCACTAAAGCGTTTCAACGCAGCGACAATTGCCACCGCAGATACTCCAACACTATCAGCCAGTGCTGCCGCCGCAAGTGCATTTGCGATATTATGCGCACCCTTCAGCGCAATCTGGTTGACTGGCATCATCAACTGGTTACCCTTCGCCAGATAACTTACGCCATCTTCAATACGCACACCAAAGTTGTCATCACTCGGCTCATCCATGCCAAATGAACAAGCAATGCGGCCATGCAAATCAATTTTGTTCAGCACCTCATCATCACGGTTCCAGACGACAACGCCATCACCACGAAAAATGCGCTGCTTGGCTTCCAGGTACTGATCGAAACTATCGTAACGATCCAGATGATCCGGGCTAAGATTAAGAATCACCGATGCTGCGGCATTCAGTTCATGTGTCGTCTCCAGTTGAAAACTGGAAAGCTCTAACACATAAAAATCGAGTTCATCATTACCGACTAATTCCAGCGCCGGCGTTCCGATATTGCCGCCCATCGCGACCTGTTTGCCCCCATCACGTAATATTTCATACAACAACGCAGTCACCGTGCTCTTGCCATTCGAGCCGGTAATCGCCAGCACCGGCGCATTGACGTGACGTGCAAAGAGGTCGATATCACCAATCACCGGCACACCTGCCGCTACTGCTGCAGCGATGGCAGGCGCCTGCAACGAAACACCCGGGCTCAATACAATTTCCTTGCAAGCGAGAAATGTTGCGTTATCAAACGCTCCCAGCTGCACTTCAACTTCAGGCAGTTCTTCGCGCAGACATGCCAGCTCCGGTGGTGCTTCACGACTATCGACCACCAACACAGGCACATTACACGCACTCAAAAAACGCGCGCAGGAGAGACCGGTCTTACCCAGACCGACAATCAAACTCCGTTGCTGTTGTGCGTCATTCATTGCGTCGTCTTTTATCCAGTTGTCATCTACCCAGTCACCATCTATCCAACCAGGTCCAGTCGAGCCATCCAGTGGCGCTATCTTCGCTACCCGCCGCCTCTCGCCAGGCGGTTTACAGGCATACGAAACCACCAGCCTCATCTCACCTTCAACGAGGCCAGACCGATCAACACCAGAATCACGGTGATAATCCAGAAACGAACTATCACACGCGGCTCTGGCCACCCCTTCAGTTCAAAATGATGGTGCAGCGGTGCCATACGGAAGACACGCTTACCCGTCAATTTGTATGAGGCCACCTGTATCATTACTGAAGCGGTTTCCATCACAAAGACACCGCCCATAATCAACAATACGATCTCCTGCCGTACCACGATGGCAATCACACCCAGCGCGGCACCCAGTGCAAGCGCACCGACATCACCCATAAACACCTGTGCAGGGTGGGTGTTGAACCATAGAAATCCGAGCCCGGCACCGGCTAATGCGCCACAGATGATGGCCACTTCGCCGACACCCGCCACATAGGGAATACCGAGGTACTCAGCAAATTTCACATGACCCGTCGCATAGGCGAAGATGCCAAGCGCGCTTGCCACCATCACCGCTGGCATAATGGCCAGGCCATCGAGCCCATCGGTGAGGTTAACCGCGTTACTGAAACCAACAATCATCAGATAGGCCAGCAGGATGTACATGAAGCCGAGATCAATGGCGACATCCTTTATAAAAGGCAGAATCAATTGTGTCTCAACCGGCATCTTTGCCGTTGCATACAAAAAGACCGCTGCTGCAAGACCGGCAATCGACTGCCACATAAACTTGTCACGCGCACTGAGTCCTTCTGAACTACCGCCCACGATCTTGCGGTAATCATCGATCCAGCCAATGGCACCAAACAGCAGTGTCACGATCAGTACCACCCACACATAACGATTACTGAGATCCCCCCACAACAGCGTACTGATGGCAATCGCTACCAGAATCAGGGCCCCGCCCATGGTCGGTGTACCTGATTTGATCAGATGACTTTGCGGGCCATCGTCACGTATATTCTGCCCAATCTGGTTAGAGCTGAGTTTACGAATCATCACCGGCCCCACCACAAAAGAGATCACTAACGCAGTCAGTACTCCGAGAATGGCGCGCAGCGTTAAATACTGGAAGACACCAAAGCCGCTATAGCTCTCTGCAAGATAATTGGTCAGCAGTAGTAACATGGGTTAGCCCCCCACCCCGACAGCGCGCGCATGAACAACATCCTTATTCGCCCCACCCTGTGTCCGGTTTGTCTCAAGCAGTGCAGCAACGACACGCTCCATCTGCATGCTGCGCGAACCTTTAACCAGCACCATCATGTTATTTTTTTTCGCTGAAATTGCACTCTTCAGCGCAGCGACCAATGCTGCCTGTGTCGCGAAGTGATTTGCTGCGGAGCCAAAAGCCTGCGCCGCATGTTGCGCCTGCGCACCGATGGTAAAGAGTTGATCGATGCCGCTGGTGAGCGCCTGTTCGCCCATCTGTTGATGCAGAGTGGTCGCAAGCGCACCAAGCTCTCCCATATCTCCGAGCACCAGAATTTTTTCGCCATCACCATAATCATTGAGCATATCCAGCGCTACCTGCAATGAAGCGGGATTGGCGTTATAGGTATCATCAATAACCGTGATGCCAGCCATGCCCTGCTTAACCTGCAATCGTCCGCCAACACTGCCCAGTGCCTGCAGACCATCGCGCACCGCTTCCAATGTCGCGCCAGCGGTAAGGGCCGCGGCACTGGCAGCAAGGGCGTTCATCACATTATGCCGCCCAGGCAGGTGCAGTGTGATATCAATGGAGCCCTGTGCGGCGTGCAACCTGAAGCAGTAACCTGCATCGTCACTTAAGCGTAAATCGCTTGCCGTAACATCAGCCTCATTACTGAGAGCAAAGGTGTGACAGGCTCTGTCGACACACAAACCACGCCACACATCGGCGTAGTCATCGTCGGCATTAAAGATGGCAACACCCTCTGCCTGCAGTCCTTCAAAGATCTCCCCTTTGGCATTAGCCACCCCCTTCACATCACCAAAACCTTCGAGATGCGCAGGGCCTGCGTTATTCACTAGCGCGATCGTCGGCCGCGCAAGATGTGTCAGATAACGAATCTCCCCAGCATGGTTAGCACCCATTTCAATCACGGCATAGCTGTGCTCGCTGCTGAGACGCATTAACGTCAGTGGCACACCGATATCGTTATTCAGATTGCCGTGGGTCGCCAACACTTTGCCAGGCTGTGTCGACATTACACCCAATATCGATGCCAACATCTCCTTAACGGTGGTCTTACCGTTACTGCCGGTGACCGCGATCAGCGGCATCTGATAACGCAGCCGCCACGCCGCCGCCAGCTCACCTAACGCCTGATGACTATCACTCACGACCACCTGAGGTAAATCGCTATCGACCGGATGCTCAACCAGCAGCGCGATGACGCCCTTCTGTTGCGCCTCATCGATAAAGGCATGGCCATCAAAGCTCGGGCCGCGCAACGCAACAAAAAGTTCTCCGCTATTTATCGAACGACTATCAATACTTAATGCAGAAAATTCGACGTCATTGCCATGCAGCTCACCCGCAGTAATCTGCGCCAGCTGCGACATCAATAACTTGTCATGAGTGGCGAGCGACATCACGCCACCTCCTGCAAGATCGTCTCTACACAGTGGCGATCACTGAACACGAGTTTCTGCTCACCGATGAGCTGTTCTGTCTCATGCCCCTTACCGGCAATCACCACCACGTCTCCCGCAGTGGCGCTACGCAATGCTGTTCTAATCGCTGTCTCGCGATCATGAATCACGCTAACTTTTTCTTTCAGTGAAATACCTGCGATGATGTCACGCGTAATCGCAGTTGCATCTTCACTGCGAGGATTGTCATCGGTGATGATCACATCATCCGCAAACTGTTCCGCTACCTTGCCCATCAACGGGCGCTTGCCGCGATCACGATCACCGCCACAACCAAACACACACCACAGCTGCCCGCGACAGTGGTCACGCAGTGCAGTCAATACATTCTGTAGAGCATCAGGGGTATGCGCATAGTCAACCACTACCAGCGGTTGCGCGCCCTCTCCACCCAGGCGCTCCATACGTCCACTGGCATTGCGAACCTGTGCCAATAATGAAAGTGCTTTATGTAACGGCACCTCCATAATCAAAAGCACCGCCAGTACCGCCAATAAATTATGTGCGTTAAATGCGCCGAGCAGGTGATCACTACGCAACACACCATGCCCCCATGAAGTATTCACCTGAATCTCCATGCCAGTGGCATCAAGGTGCGTTACACGCCCGTAGACTTCGAGTCGATCATCAGATGACTTCTGCGGCGCCTCATCCAGTAATCCGTAAGCGACTGCCTTCACGCTAG
>CALZMY010000178.1 GCA_945788675.1 uncultured Gammaproteobacteria bacterium
CAGGCGACCGAGGGAAGTACCCCAGTGGTACGAGGAGCAGCGCGACGCGATGAACTGGAAGTCCAAGTCCCGCGGGAAAGCAATCTCTCAACTCATTGATACTCAAAGGGCGGAGATTACTTCGCGTTGCTCGTAATGACACAATTGTTACTTATCCAGTGACTCCTTAACTCTATTTTTTAGCCCAACCAGCATAGTATATAACGGCTCAATCACAAGCCGATACGCTGCCATAATCTACCTGTCAATCTCTGCACTTCGTTACAGCATAAAGGATCATAGAATTAGATTACCACACCTCATTCTGTAGCGTACCCGAAGAAAGCAGTGAATCAATACCGCGAGCGGTATCTTGTCATCGATACTACCGTCTTTACCCACAAACCACACCAGGCTATTTTGCATACCAAATTAGTATGTTTTTATTCTATCGAATTTGTGCGAACCTTAAGGCGTGCAGTAATGGAAGATTTTTCAATCACGAGCACCGATTATTGTGTCAACACATTAATCAAAGGAGAAGAAAAAATGATGCAGAACTTTTTTCTCATATGTAACCAGCGCGAGATCAATTTTGTGCGCAAGGCGGTACGGCAGAGCGAAGTACCCTCCATCAGAAAACTCTTTGTCACGATCAATTACCTCGGGAACGGCTGGATCTATCTGCTGGCCGCGGTTGGCATCATGGCGTGGTACGGGCTCTCTGCCTGGCAGACACTGAGTGTCGCAATCCTCGCGACTGGACTCACGCACAGCATCTATCCAAAAATCAAACGACGCCTCGCAAGATTGCGCCCCTGCGACTTCGATCCATCGCTGAACCTATCTATCAAAGTAATGGATAAGTACTCATTCCCCAGCGGCCATGTAATGACCGCGACCGCGGTCGGCATCCCGCTCGGCATCAGTTTCCCTGAATTGATCCCGGTAATCCTGGTGATAGCGGTACTGATTGGCTGGGCAAGACTCGCATTGGGACATCACTACCCCAGCGACCTGGTGGCAGGCGTATTACTCGGTGCGCTGATTGCACTGCCCCTGGGGATCATACTTACCTGACCACCGCGAAGCAGTCGCATCCATCCAGGCACCATTGAGCCAGTCGCCATTCAGGGCATGGGCGTCCTCTCAGATAAATAAAGGGGGTTCGTCAAATCGATACATGGGAGATAGAGATGGCAACTTTCACATCAGATGGTATTGATCCCGAGATTCAACAGCGCGTCCTCGAATTCCTCAATACCGTATCCGTAGATTCTGAAATCGCTGGCATCGAGCCACAGGAAGGCCCGGTGCTTGATGACCCGACCAAAGGCTACAGCGGTCAACGAGGTGGATATGACATTGGGTTAACCGTGGCTCAGCGCATTCTGGATAAACGAGCTACATTGGGCGACGCTGGCTTCACTGATCTTTCCCAACTGAGCGGCATTAGCGGACTCGGGCAGGATAAGTTTGATGACCTCATCTATACCTTCAGCCATTCATCTGCCCCCACCCTGCCCGGCCTGGTCAATGGCGGCGAACCCGCGACACCCGCTATTATCACGACCTCTCCACTATGGACTCAATCCTCGCATCTTACTCCCCCCGCTTTGACGTTCGTTCGTGCCACCGACAATGCCATCATCCTGCAATGGGAGGATGACAACGCCACGGCCGACGGATACCGCGTATCCCTGGGTGGAAGCGGTGTTCTCGCCACCCATTTCGATCTTCCTGGTAACAACCGCACCGCCTGGCTTACCTCAAAGATGGTTTTCGTCCCGGATATCCTGTCCGGGGGCACTGGCTCAACAAACCAGGGCAGAGTATCAGCAATGCCGTTAATAGCTGAATCAAGCCATGAGGTTACCATTTGGGCCACCGATCCGAACGCCGTTTCTGAATCAGGGCCAAACTCATCCGCACATGTGACTTTATCAGTACCATCAATTCGAATTGAAGACCCAGCCACAGGACGCACCATCACGCCATCGACCGTCCAGCCATTCGCGGTGTGGGATGCGAACGGCAATGGTATTGTCGATGGCGAACCGAGTGGCGCTGCCTTCCCACGCTACCCCGGCTGTATTTGCGCGCAGACAACCACCCGGCGTGGCAATGCCTTTGATGCCGTCGCCGGCGTTCGCGCCAATGCGGTGGTCGGTTATTTCTTCTATGATGGCAACGCCCCTCAGTTTATTGCCTACCATCTGTTCGTTGATTCATCAAACGATGTCACGCCAATATCAGTGCTCTACGGCGACGCAGAAGTCGGCGTGGCGGGAAATCGAGTCTGGGTAAGCCCACCCGGCACGATTATTCATACTATACAAGTAACCAGTGGTGTCGCGAATATAAACCTCCCTGACATTGTAGAAGGCACCGTGACAGCAGAGACGAAGGCCTCTGATGGTTCTAATAGAATTGTAGAGTTCCAGTATTCACTTGCGCTGCTACCCAAATGAATAGCGACCAGGAAAACTCGACACCAGTCGAAAGTATTTTGCTTGTATAGAGGGGATTTTAGAGGGGTATAACCCTCTTCGGGCGCTCTCGTTTGGAGAGTTAGTCACTTGATACTCCCCCATAAAGGGCTCTGACCCGAATGGCACTAAGATGGATGTCTTGTTGACTAGTGGGGCGATGGGGCGGTTTAATGCCGTCTATTGAAAAAACATGGGTGTTATGGTATAGCTGCTAAATATAGATTTATAGATTTTTTTTGTTCAACAATCAGGGGAGGGACTTCGATGTCTACACGAACAAACAACGGAACCGCTATTGCCACAATGCAAGCTGCAATGCCAGATCTTAATCAGCCCTTTACGCTTCTGTACGACGACCGTGGAGTTCTTGTGAAGTACAGTGAAGGAAATCGCGCCTTCGAGGTACGCGGCATGCTCAAAGGCAATCCTGTCACCCATACAATTGTAGAAATCACAATGGAAGAGCATAAGAAGGGGCATGTAGAACGACCACTAGGTATACACGCTAATCCTCTTAAATGTCGAGAATGGGGTTTTGCCTTTACGTATCTCATTCATGTCGCAGGTATCATCGATGATAAAGGTTTTGAAGAAGAATACCCAATGAATATCGACTTGCTTGAACGAACAAGGGTTCTTGAAGGTGATGCTCTCCTTGAGAACATTGAACCTGTACAGGCAAGTGCTTGACAGCAGACGCTGGAGTCCATGGAAAGCAAAGCGAGGGCCGCTAGTCGCCGACAGGCCACGCCGTCTGCCCTTTCGTAGCATAGCAAATGAGGGAAAAGGGGTCGGTGACAAATGAGAATCAGAACCATTTGTCACCGACCCCTTTTTCCCAAATGAATAGCGACCAGGAAAACTCGACACCAGTCGAAAGTATTTTGCTTGTATAGAGGGGATTTTAGAGGGGTATAACCCTCTTCGGGCGCTCTCGTTTGGAGAGTTAGTCACTTGACACCCCCTATTAAAGAGCTCTGCCCCTTTTAATCCTTAACCCTCGGGGAAAGATACTCTTGATCTGTGGCAAATATGGCGTTTATTCTTCCTGTCTTTTTTGTAATAACAGGAGTAGATTTAAAGTCGCAGTTCATAGCCTTCAGATATAACGATGATTTCAAGAAGAGGGAGAAGATGAGCATGAAAATTAACACCGGCGTTATTAGTTGTGCAGCGGTCATCCTGGCTGCTGCATCTTCTGCATCTGCAGAAGAGTTATCACTTTCGTCTCAAACCGAAGATAGTTCGATCGCCACCACCATCATTCTTGCCCAGACCGCAGATGATGTTTCGGATGATGTTACCGACGATGGTCCAGGCGAAGTTTCAGATGATCCTGCTGACGACATTTCAGATGATGTTTCAGATGACGTATCCGATGACGTATCCGATGATGTTTCCGACGACGTATCGGATGATGTCTCAGACGATGTTTCAGACGACGTCACTGACGATGATCCTGACGACAGTTCAGACTAACAAAACATAAAACAACACAGTCAGGGTTAACACTGCACTTCAGAAAACTGGCGGTCGCTAACCGATATAAGCCGATGGCCTTGTGTCGGCTCAACATGGCTTGCCTATTCTGCGGTGCATGCTGATACCTGGGAGGAGGAAGCATGGACTCAGCTAACCTAGTGAAATCATCAGTCGCCTTATTGCTGGCTTGCGGAATTATCTCCACAGCGGCGCAAGCCGCTGAATCCAAATCGCTGGAAGGTCGCCTCGAGCTGGGGCTTGAATACGACTCCAATGTTTTTACCCTGGAAGACGATGCCGCCGCCGACTTAAGCGACTCGCGCAAGACCTTAAAAGGCCGGCTAGAGGGCCGCTTATCTCAATCGGGGCGCTACCGCATAACGCCGCGCTATGATATCTACAGCTATTGGTACAATACTCAAAGCCGCTACGATTTACAGGTTCATCGCGCCACCTTGCGAATGGATGACGATAATGCCCCCCACCAACCGCGGCTACAATACACATTTACCTACGGCATGCTGGACAGAGATCCTTACCAGGCCAGCCACCGCATCTCTGGTAGGCTAACCCTAAGCCAGAAAGACGAACAAAAAATCTGGTTAAGCGCCCATGTTGATTTAAACGAAGCCCCTGGCACACGTTACGATTATCTTTCGGGAACAGCATGGCAACTGGCATTAACCGGCTTTGACACCCTAAGCGAAGAAGGCTGGCTATACGGTGGTGTAGAGCTGGACTACAAAGACCGCGGCACCAACAACACTACCTTTGGCGGTGTGCCCGTCATGGTGCAATACACCTACTTCGGCTTAAAGCCGTTTCTATTTTCCTCCATGCCACTGACAGAAAATCTGACATTCACCGGTGGGGTTAGTTATGAACATCGCCGTTATCTGGACGATGACATCTGGAGCGGCGCCACACCCGGTGCCAAGGGCCGCGAAGATCACAAGTTTACCGGCACGCTATCGGTGTCACATCCACTGCGGAAATCAGTCACCCTGATTGCATCCTACAAGGGTCAGCTACGCACATCCAATATCGGTGACGATCCTGGCGACTATCGTGATCGAGATTATACTCGCCATATCTACAGCATCTTTTTCAAGGCAGAGTTTTAATCATGAAAAAATGTTGCACGATAACATTTCTCCTGCTGTTTCTATTCGCTGCACAGCATGCATACTCAGCCGAACAATTACACCATCATCATCATGAACATGCGGACATGGCCGACACTGATGTCGAACAAGAAGCCATGGAGTTTATCGACCACCCACTGGTGCAAGGCCGCCTCAGCGGTCCCGCAGCAGACCAACGCATGCAGTCATTCATAAAAGACTGGAAAGAACGCAGCGAAGCCCGCCGAAGCACCGTACCCGTGTTTGCCGAATACCTGGAAGACCTGGGAACAAAACGCCTGGTCACCTGGTTTCAAAATCGCGAAGCATCCTGCCATGGCGTACTGCATGACATGGGTAAAGTAGTTAACGACCTCACTAAAGACCTGGCGTTATCCATCTCCATCTGCGCAGATTCCTGCACCTACGCTTGTACCCACGGGGCCCTTAAACGACACTATGCCGACCGTGGCGAAGAAGGCGGGGCCACCGCCATTCAAGAAGCGCGCGATGAACTGGTTAAACTCTGCCAGGGTGAACTACTCATTGCGGGTTTCTATAAGGGCAACTGTGCCCACGCTGCCGGTCACGCCTTTGGCATCATCGGCAAAAATATTGAAGCAGCCCGAGACCTGTGCAAAGCATATCCACCAGAGATGAGCTACTACTGCGAAACAGGTGTGTTTATGCAGTTGATGCATCCCTTGTCTAAAAAGTTCAAAAAACAAGGTGGCAACACCCACGCCGAAAAGCTAGCAATCCGCTTCGACTACTGCAAGGCTAACGCGACCTATCTGAGTGCCTGCCTACGCTTCATGCTGACACCCTTTCGTAAAGCAAACGACTTTGCCCAACTGGGTCAAAGCTGCGAACCCCTCAGCGGCAAGTCGCGGAATGGTTGCTTCAATGCACTGGGCTACCTAGCCCGTGTCCACATCAGCAAACACCCGGCCAAGATTAACCAAATATGCGCTCGCGGAGACACAGAAGATAAAAAAATGTGCCTCAGCGGTTTCGCCTTTGCCAAAAAGGGCCATACCAACGTCGAGAAAATAGACCAGGCCTGCCGCAGTCTTGCAGACCAATCACTGGTCAATTTTTGCTTATCACAACATGCGCATCATTATTACCAGATTGGTAATCAAGTACTGGCCGGAATGCTGTGATCAAAGCCAGGAATTCTTTAGAATCTGAACCTCCCCCAATAAATCCGGTGGATTCAAGTTGCAAGTGCAACGCGCTTAGCCTCAGAGAAGACTTGTTGCGGTGTGCGATAACCAAGGCACTTCCTCGGTCGATTATTCAGTTTTCTGACAATCTTGGCAACATCCTCATCACTGACTTGATGGAAATCCGTTCCTTTTGGAAAGTAGCGGCGTAATAATACATTCGTGTTTTCATTAGTCCCACGCTGCCAAGATGAATAATGGCTTACCAGGACATCCACTTTAAAGAAAGTTTAATTGTAATCGCAATCTCGATTGCTTTAATTGTATTTCTAAATTTCTCATAAGTTGAGCATTCAAATGCCCCTCTGTTCATACGGCAGATTACGCTTCGCTAATCTGCCGTACGCGCTGATGGCTCAAATAGAATCGTCAAGTTCCAGTATTCACTTACGCTGCACCGAAATAAAGCCGTCATGGAAATGATGTGAACAGCATCCATCCATTACCCACCATAACAAACAACCTCCCCCTTTGAAAAAGAGGGAATGAGGGGGATTTAAAGAGAAGAAGTGAATTAAGGTGATAGCTGCTTATTGAATCTTTCTGGATTTCGGTCGATAGAAAATAAGGGGTACAACGCCCTTTTTTATCGGCCAGGCCGGCACGCG
>CALZMY010000179.1 GCA_945788675.1 uncultured Gammaproteobacteria bacterium
AACGATGTTAGTACGCAAACGTAGCGGACGCAGGGCAGTCCGGGCAAAAGGAATCAGCTGTCGCGTAAGTGAGTGAATTATCGGCATGGACGCCGAATAATTTTTAGCGAAGTAGCGACACAATCGCAACTTTAGATTTAGTGAGTAGTGAGGGGTTTGTGAAAATATCAACGTTAATTTTAATGGCAGCCACAATGTTTGTGGCGGTTTCACCTGTGACCGCGGGTGTCGTGATTGAAAGCATCAATAAACACCAGCAACAGAGCAAGGTGAGTATTGAAGAGACACGCGCCAGGATTGATAGTGGTTCACCTGACGGTTATATATTGATGGATCTTGCCAGTGGTAAAACCTATACGGTCAACCATCTTGAAGGGGTGGTGATTGACCTTGAGTCAGCGGTGGCGACCAGTGAGCATATTACCAATGCAGTCAAGGATCGCATGATGCCGAAAGTTGAACTGATCAAACAGGGCGATGGCCCGGTGATCAACGATTATTCTACTGTTCATTATCGTGTGATG
The DNA here is from genome assembly GCA_945788675.1 of uncultured Gammaproteobacteria bacterium. GTDB lineage: Bacteria > Pseudomonadota > Gammaproteobacteria > SZUA-140 > SZUA-140 > SZUA-76. The sequence continues at coordinate 525 of CALZMY010000179.1, forward strand.
ATCAACGGTACTATTCATTGCTCCGATGAATACCTCTCGCCAAAGGCGATTGAAAATGCCGATATCAAACGTTTTGTTGCGGCGATGGCGAGAGGCTCTGAGGGCGGCGATAACATCCTGATGGCGTCACTGTTTGGTAATGAACAGATGTGTGAAGCGGCGGCGGATATTGTCGATGACGAATACGCTGCCAAAGGGATCCCGATGCGTTCGGTTGATTCACAGGGCATGGTGACTCATGAGATTACGAGGATCACTGCGCCAGTGACTTTTGCTGTTGAGGACATGACGCTTCCCTCAGGTTATGAACTATTGAGTCGGAATCAGATGCGTGAACGTATCAAGGAACGCAACAAGGAGTTACAGCAGAAAATCGATGCGCTACCAGAGATCGACATGGAACAGGTGATGAAGCAGCAACGTGAGATGCAGCAGCGCATGAAAGACACCGCGAAAGATTTAAAGAGCGGATTAAAGCCTGGGTTGAAAACGGGTTTCGAATAAACCAGCTTATCTGCGTTACGCTTTTATTGGTGTGACCTGCGCCGCAGCGTGGTTCGCACGCTGTCGCGCATCATGGGTGCTATTGCTGTAGGCAAGCGCGACTCCCATACGGCGCTGCTCAAAGGCCTCCGGTTTGCCAAATAGCCGGAGATCGGTCTGCGCATCCTGTAGCGCACTGTCGATCCCATCAAAGGCAATCCCTTTCGCTGCCATAGTACCGTAGATTACTGCGCTGGCCGCCGCCGCGACATTCATCTCGATCGAGACCGGCAGACCAAGGATTGCGCGCGCGTGTAGCTCAAACTCATTTTGATATTGGCTTGCCATCGTCACCATGCCGGTATCATGTGGTCGTGGACTGACTTCACTGAACCATACATGGTCGCCTTTGATGAACAGCTCGACCCCAAAGATACCGCGACCGCCGAGGTTGCCAGTCACCGACGCTGCGATTTCCTGCGCACGTTGCAGAGCCGTATCATTCATCATTTGTGGTTGCCAGCTTTCAACATAGTCGCCATTGACCTGGCGATGGCCGATCGGTGCACAGAAGTGGGTTTCAATCTCGCCACTACCATTGCGTGCACGTACAGTCAGCAGCGTAATCTCAAAATCGAATTCGATCAGCTCTTCGATGATGACGCGTTCGCCCTTGATGCGGCCGCCACTCATCGCGTAGTCCCACGCTTGTTCAATCTCTTCCGGCTCGTTGATGGTTGACTGTCCCTTGCCCGATGATGACATCACAGGTTTGATGATGCAGGGATAACCGACGCCGCCATCGATTGCCATGCGTAGTTCATTAAGACTTTCGGCAAAGGCGTAACGTGACGTAGGCAGCGCAAGTTCTTCGGCTGCGAGGCGACGAATTCCTTCACGGTTCATCGTCAACTGGGTCGCGCGTGCAGTGGGGATTACCTCGGCAAGACCGTCAGCCTCTATCTCAGCCAGTGCATCGGTTGCAATCGCCTCGATTTCCGGCACGATGATGTCTGGCCTTTCCTGCTCGACCAGTGCACGCAGTGCAGCAGGGTCGGCCATGTCGATCACATGCGCACGGTGTGCCACCTGATGTCCCGGTGCGTTTTCGTAGCGATCGACCGCAACGGTTTCAACCCCAAGGCGTTGCAACGCAATGATCACCTCTTTGCCAAGTTCGCCGCTGCCGAGGAGCATCACGCGGGTTGAAGTAGGGGAGAGTGGAGTGCCGATTTTCATAGCTTTCAATTCTCTAATGATTGCGGTTATGTCTGGCCTGAATAATGTCATTGTGGACAGAGTGACGCAATCATCGCTTTCATGTTTCTCGTCAGGTGGGTGCGCGCGTCATTATGAGCAAAGCGCGATGGACTGGAAGTACAAGTCCCCTGGGGAAATAATCTCCACCTTGCGGGACTCGTCGAGTTAGGGAATTGCTTCGTCGCTTCACTCCTCGCAATGACACTTTAGTTGCGCAGGTGGTCAAAAAGGGAAATGACAACACCCATCCCTGTTAATCAAACCCCTGAGCCGTTACAATGCGCGCAACTTACTATAGAAAGATCGCATGGAGGTCGAAATGGTTGTTTTTTCCACATCAAAAGGTGATATCACCATTGAACTGTTCCCAAACGAGGCGCCAATTACGGTTGAGAACTTCCTCAAATATGTCGATGATGGCTTTTTTGATGGCACCATCTTTCATCGCGTGATCCCCGGTTTTATGTTGCAGGGCGGTGGTTTCAGCGCTGATATGGAGCAGAAAGAGACTCGCGAGCAGATCAAAAACGAAGCCGATAACGGGCTGAAGAATGAGCGCGGTACATTGTCGATGGCGCGTACTGCGGTGGTCGATAGTGCAACGTCACAATTTTTCCTGAATCTGGTGAATAACGATTTCCTCGATCATGGTAGTCGTGACTTCGGTTATGCGGTATTTGCTAAGGTGGTTGATGGCATGGATGTTGCCGATGAGATTGCCAAGGTCCAGACCGGTAATCACGGTGGGCACCAGAATGTGCCGCTTGAGCCGGTGGTGATTAATTCGGCACGGCGTGTTGATGATGTGGCTGAAGAGAGTGGTGATGAAGGTTGTTAGTAGTTACTCGCTATGATTGAGAAAGAGAAGGCGCCTTTATGGCGCCTTTTTTGTGGGAGACTAAACATGAACATTGCCTATACGTCTAACGTATTTTTTATCGCAGTTATTTTCTCAGCAATTGGGATTAAGTTTGCATATGATGGCTTTACAGGCGATGTACCAAAAATATTTACCACACTTGGACTCCCGGATGGTTTATTGATTACAGCAGGAATACTTTGTCAGGTACCAACGCTACTGTTTGTTTATACGATGATTTAATCAAGTAGCCCGGGTTGAGCTTCAAGCGAAACCCGGGGGAGTGTGGCGCTGCCCTCCCGGGTTTCGCTTGAAGCTCAGCCCGGGCTACAATTTGATTTTTTAAAAGATTTTGAGGAATGGGTTGGGGTGGTGTTAATCCCACACCAACGGCGGCTCATCCATCAATGCGGCCTGTTCACGTAGCGAGAATGTGTTCGTCCCAGTAACGCCCTGAGTTAAACCATGGGAATGCCAGCGGGAAGTCTCAAACTGCGGAATCCGATCTTCCAACGAACCGCCGCGTACGGTCACTTCGGGCAGTCCACCGCCACCGCCACCGTTCACGGGCAGCAGGTCGATCTGTTCACCTGGGAAGGGATCGG
>CALZMY010000180.1 GCA_945788675.1 uncultured Gammaproteobacteria bacterium
CGAATTTCACTGACCGCACTTTCCGCTTGCTGCAAAGTGTTTTCTATCTGCAAACAATACTGGTAATAAGTACGCCCGGCTTCAGTGAGTTCCAGGCGGCGGGTAGTACGATGAAGTAGTTGTACGCCCAGCCGTTCTTCCAAACGACCCACCCGTTTACTCACCAGCGAACGCGAAAGCTGTAAAGTCTCGGCAACAGCGGTAAAGCTCTTCAGTTCAACCAGCTTGGCAAACAGGATCAGATCGTCAAGCTGCGCCATAGGATTAGTATGATTATAGAAACAAAGAATTTTCATTATACACATATATCTTCTAGTCAACACGCTCTATCATTCAAACCATGAATGAATTAATAAACGACCCGATTTTTCAGTCCGCTTTTGCTCTTCTAGTAGTTGCATTGGTGATGCGTGGGTTATTAAATCCAATGGGTGGGGCGTAGACTGGACTGGGCGTTGCTTTCGGGTAACTATTTTAGGAGGGGCGAAAAATGGGTAAAAAAACACTCGATCTAAACGACGCACTTTACGAATACTTGTTGAAGGTCTCGCTACGCGATACTGAAGTTTTGAAAAGCTTGCGCGAAGAAACCAACCAACTCGAAATGGGCATCATGCAAATATCAGCCGATCAGGGTCAGTTTATGGCACTGCTTGTTAAGCTGCTTAACGCCAGGCGAATTGTTGAGGTGGGAACCTTCACGGGATACAGTTCGCTGGTTATGGCCCAGGCACTGCCAGGTGATGGGCAGATTATCGCGTGCGATATCAGCGAAGAGTGGACCCGTGTTGCAAAACGTTACTGGAAGCAGGCGGGGGTTGATCACAAAATCGATCTGCGCCTGGCTCCCGCACTAACAACTTTGGATAAGCTACTTGCAGACGGGCAATCGGAAAGCTTTGATTTTGCCTTCATTGATGCCGACAAAACCGGCCAACAACTCTACTACGAGCGCTGTTTAATGCTCATCCGCAGCGGAGGGCTAATCGCCATCGATAACGTATTATGGGGTGGCAACGTGGTTAATCCAGAGGACCAATCTGAAGATACCAGGGCTATTCGCGAGTTTAACGAATTCATACTTAACGATGATCGTGTGGATATAAGCCTTGTTCCGGTTGGAGACGGCTTAACACTTGCCAGAAAAACAGGCTAAGCAGAAGAGGGTAAGGAGTGACCAGGGAAATGAATTTCAATTTTTGAAAAAGGAATGCACAGATCGAGAAGAATATTTAGGTATAGCTTTTACGAGGCAGCAGAACGATAAGGCTATATGGAAATGACAACCAAAATTGGAAGGAGAAAGGAAATGTTTAAAATAAAATCTTTTATAATGGTAGGCGCAGCCGTTTTTGCATCTCTATCAGCGATAAATAATGCCTACGCGGAGAAGCAAGTCTGGGAAGCCGCTGATGGTGTCTACAAATACAGTCCCGGCAACGGTTATGCTTCGATGTTTGTGGTCACTGATGAAGGCGTTATTGCAATTGAGCCGGTCAATACCAAACATGCAAAGGGTTTATTGAACGCGATTCAAGATGTAACTGATAAGCCGGTTCGCTTTCTATTGCACAGCCACAATCACTGGGATCATTCGAATGGCGGGCAGGTCTTTCGTGATGCTGGCGCAAAAATAGTGGCGCATGCGGAAGCATATGAGTGGATGAAAGCAAACCCAAATCCGGATCTTGCGTTGCCAGATGACGTCTGGGCTGGCAATCGAAAAGATATCGTTCTTGGTGGTAAAACCATCGAGTTACATTATATGGGCATGAGTCACGGGTTAGGTATGACTGTATTCCTACTGCCTGAAGTGAAAATTGCCTATATTGCTGACATTGTGACGCCTAATCGAGTTGGTTTTGCAATCATGCCTGATTTTAATATCAAAGAATGGTCGCGAACGCTGAAAGAAGTTGAAAAAATGGATTTCACAAAAGCGATATACTCCCACTCACATGCCAGGACACCTTTTGGTAGCAAGTCAGATGTGACAAAGACGCGGGAATTTATACAAGATTTGCAGGCCGCTATCATGGCGGAATTTCAAAAGGGAACGGCATTTGGCAATATTCCCAGTGCCGTTAAACTTCCTAAGTATGAACAGTGGGCCATGTACAAGGAGTGGCTACCGCTAAACGTCTGGAGAGTGATGTTGGATATGCATATGGGACCTTTCCCCTGGCGGCCGGATCATGCTTATGAGGGGGCAATGTAAGTAATATTGAATTGGGGCGCAGAAGAATTAATATTATCGGTGGGAGAGCCGGGGTGATGCATGCGGCGGAAAGAAGGGGATACTCAGAACACTTGAACTTACATGGTGAAGTCCAGTGGGGAGGTGTTCTCTGGCCATCCCGGGTTTCACCCCAGGAGTACTTCCTTCGGGCGCGCTGTAAGCTCAGCCCGGGCTACATAATATTTGAGATCAGTGTAGAAATGCTAATGTCTGCTTCTGCCGAAAGTCGCCCAATTCACATGAAAATCATTCATAGAGTGCATTACCCTGTATAATTCAAAATGGACATCTGATCTCTTAGTTTGCACTCAATAATAGATAACCCTCATGGAAAACAGTAATAAAATCTACGCCTGGAGTTTTTCAGCTTCGCTTATCCTCATCCCGCTTTTCGTGGTGCTCTCTATCCTGACGCCTGAATTAATAAAA
>CALZMY010000181.1 GCA_945788675.1 uncultured Gammaproteobacteria bacterium
GCGAGGCACTTGCCGCCAACATCCCCTATCCAAAACGACTTGGCCAAGCCGATGAGTTTGCGTCACTGGTACAGCACATCGTCGAAAATCCCATGTTAAACGGTTCCACCATCAGGCTGGATGGTGCACTGCGCATGGGGCAAAAATAACCGGCCTCCTGCCATTCATGCCAAGCGACACCCAACCGATCTGGACACCCTCAGCGCAACGCATTGCTGCGGCAAACCTGACACACTTCATCCAGGCGGTGCGCGATGAATATGGGATCGACGTCGATGACTATGCGGCACTGTATCAATGGTCGATTGACGCGCCTGAGCAGTTTTGGCCAGCAGTATGGCGCTTCACCGCCATCAAAGCGAGCCGACAATGGGATAGTGTGCTTTCCGACGCTGACAAGATGCCTGGGGCAACGTGGTTCAAAGGTGCACAGCTCAATTTTGCCGAGAACCTGTTACGTCACTGCAACGGGGAGCTGCGTGACAAACCCGCACTGATCTTCCACGGTGAAGATAAAAATCGTTGCGAACTCAGTTATGGTGAACTTTATATCGCCGTGGCGAAGGTTGTCGCAGCCATGCGTGCTACTGGCATCGGTGTTGGTGACCGGGTCGCAGGCTTCATCCCCAATCGGCCAGAGGCGGTGGTCGCAATGCTCGCTGCGGCCAGCATCGGTGCCATCTGGTCTTCATGCTCGCCTGACTTTGGTATTGAGGGAGCGCTCGAACGCTTTGGACAGATCGAACCCAAACTTCTCTTCTGCTGCGACGGTTACTGGTTCAAAGGCAGGCAACACGATTCACTAACACGTGTAGCGCAGATTACGCAACACATCACCACCATCCAGCAAATTGTCGTCATCCCCTATCTCAATCAACAACCGGATCTCACGCCATTAGCCAGTGCAGTGCATTATCACGACTTCATGGATACTACCAAAGTCGATAGTGACATCATCGATTTTGCGCAACTGCCGTTCGACCATCCGCTCTACATCCTCTACTCATCCGGCACCACCGGTAAACCGAAGTGCATCGTCCACGGTGCTGGCGGTACCCTGCTACAACACCTCAAGGAGTTGGCACTACATACCGACCTCAAAGTGGCAGATGTGATCTTCTACTTTACTACCTGTGGCTGGATGATGTGGAACTGGCAGGTCAGTGCGCTTGCCACTGGCGCCACGCTGCTGCTCTATGACGGTTCTCCTTTTCATCCCAGCCCCAACATCCTGTTTGAGATTGCAGAACAGGAAGGGATCACCATCTTCGGTGCCAGCGCAAAATATTTCTCTGCGCTTGAAAAGGAAGGTATCAAACCAAAGCACAACCATCGACTGGATACACTTCGTACGATCCTCTCCACCGGTTCACCTTTGGCACCAGAGTCTTACGACTACATCTATCGTGAAATCGATGCTGACCTACAGCTCGCATCGATCTCAGGCGGTACCGACATCATTTCCTGTTTTGCGTTAGGTAACCCACTACTAGCGGTCTATCGCGGTGAATTACAGTGCCGCGGACTCGGCATGAAAGTCGAGGTGTTTGATGACAATGGTCATACGCTACATAATCAAAAGGGCGAACTGGTGTGCACCGCCCCTGCCCCATCAATGCCCATTTACTTCTGGGGTGACGATGACAACAGACAATATCACGCCGCCTATTTTGATCGTTATCCAGATGTCTGGGCTCATGGTGACTACGCCGAATTGACCGATCACAACGGCCTGATCATCTATGGGCGCTCCGATGCGCTGCTTAATCCCGGTGGTGTGCGTATTGGCACCGCTGAGATCTACAGACAGGTGGAAAAACAGCCCGAGATTGCTGAGAGCATCGCCGTAGGCCAACGATGGCAAGGAGATGTGCGCATTATCCTGTTCGTAAAACTGCAAGCAGGTTTTACACTTGATGAAGCGTTGATCACACAGATCAAACAACGTATTCGCGACAATACGACGCCGCGACATGTGCCAGACAAGGTGATTGCCGTCGATGATATTCCACGCACCCGCAGTGGTAAGATTGTCGAGCTTGCGGTGCGCAATGTCATCCACAACGAAGCAGTGACCAACCTCAGTGCCATCGCCAATCCCGAGGCACTCGACTATTTTAAGCGGCTACCTGAACTCAAATACGACAATGAGTGAAAGTCACCCGCCCATTCATCAACCCTTTCGCGCATTCCGCATTCACAACGATGCGGGGGTGATTCGCGCCGGAATCGAATCGATCACGCTCGATCAACTTACCCAGGGCGAGGTGGTGATCGAGGCCCACCATTCAAGTGTCAACTATAAAGACGCACTGGCGGGCAGTGGCCAGGGCAAGATACTGAAACAGTACCCACTGGTTGGCGGCATCGATGTAGCTGGTATTGTCGTCGAATCACAGGATCAGCAGTTCACCCCTGGCGACAAAGTGTTGGTGAGCGGCTGTGGCCTCAGTGAATCCTGTGATGGCGGCTATGCGGAGTATGTACGCGCACCGCGACACTGTGTCATCCCGCTGCCACAAGGTTTAACCCTGCAACAGGCGATGGTGATGGGCACCCCGGCGTTGACAGCAGCGCTCGCCCTGCACCGCATGGAACAGAACGGACAATCGCCAGCACTAGGCCCAATTGCCATCACCGGGGCCAGTGGCGGTGTCGGTCACCTTGCCATCGATATCTTTGCCAAGCAGGGGTATGAAGTGGTCGCTGTCAGTGGCAAGCAGGCACTACACCCTCACCTGTTAGCACTCGGTGCCACACGCGTCATCACCCCCGATCAATTAACCACCCAACAGCGTCCATTGGAGAAGGCTGTGTGGGGCGGTGCTGTCGATACCGTCGGCGGTGAGCTACTGGCAGAACTCTGTCGCACTACACATGAGTGGGGTAACATCGCCAGCATCGGCCTTGCCGGTGGTCACGAACTCAATACCACTGTGATGCCCTTTATCCTGCGCGGTGTTAGTATCCTTGGCATCAGCTCGACCAACTGCCCATGTAAACTACGGCGCAAGTTATGGCAACGCCTGGGGAATGAGTTGCGCCCCACCCATCTGGAGTCAATCGTAGTCGATACCATCAAGCTTGAGCAACTGAATGAGATATTCCAGCAGATGCTGGATGGCAAGAGCCGAGGACGGATTGTAGTCACAATTAAGAGTACTTAAGGAACCTCTGATTAGGTCTGGGTAAAAAAGATTGAGCTTCAAAATATTCAAATTTTTTATGCCCTTTGGATGCAAGGCGTGAATCGCACGTAATACCCAAGGGGCACACAGTACCCAGGGGGCACGCAGTACCCAGGGGCATACAGTAGCGAGCTATTGTGAAGATTCGCAACGAAGA
>CALZMY010000182.1 GCA_945788675.1 uncultured Gammaproteobacteria bacterium
CCGATTGGCGCCTTTACCTATTCGCAGGGAATGGAGTGGGCGGTAGAGTGCGGCTGGTTGCGTAGTGCCGATGATGTTAACGCATGGTTGAGTAGCGCACTGGATGAAAGTCTTAGCACACTGGAGTTGCCGATCATGATTCGGTTACAACGCGCACTGGCAGAAAACTCACCACAGCAGTTTAACGACTGGAGTCAGTACCTGCTGGCGAGTCGCGAAACATCCGAACTGAGAATAGAAGAGCAGCAGCGGGCGCAGGCCTTTTACGATGTGCTCTATAAGCTGCCCAATGGTGATAAAGCTGATCTCGAAATTTATCGTGAAGGATTGCTGAAGAGTCAAAGCGCAGGGTTTGTTTTTGCCGCTGCACAGTGGGATGTGCCGCTTGATGAATTGCTAGCAGGCTTTAGCTGGAGCTGGCTTGAAAATGCGGTGAACGCAGCGATCAAACTAGTACCGCTGGGGCAGAGTGCCGGGCAGTCGCTGCTGTTCCAGCTGTCGGAAAAGATTCCCGCAGCCGTGGCTTCGGCACTACTGATAGCAGATGATGAAATTGGCGCGAGTACGCCGGCACTGGCGATCGCCAGCAGTCTGCACGAAACCCAGTACTGTCGACTGTTCCGCTCATAACATGGAGATACCATGAATAACAAAGCACCTCTGCGCGTCGGCGTCGGCGGCCCGGTGGGATCGGGCAAAACGGCGTTGCTCGAACAGCTCTGCAAAGTGATGCGTGATGACTACAGCATCGCCGTAGTGACCAACGATATCTACACCCGCGAAGATCAGCGCATCCTCACCGAAGCCGAAGCGCTGGTCGCGGAAAGAATTGTTGGCGTCGAAACCGGCGGCTGCCCCCATACCGCGATACGTGAAGACGCCTCAATGAACCTCGCCGCGGTAGCGGACCTATCAGCACGCTTTGAAGATCTCGACATCATTTTTATCGAGAGCGGTGGCGATAATCTCAGCGCCACCTTCAGCCCCGAACTGGTCGACTTAACGATATATGTCATCGATGTCGCATCCGGCGAAAAGATCCCGCGTAAAGGCGGACCCGGTATTACCAAATCGGATCTACTGGTGATTAATAAAATCGATCTGGCCGAACATGTGGGTGCATCGCTGGCGGTGATGGATAGCGATACCAGACGGATGCGCGTCGAGCGGCCTTATGTGTTTAGCCAGTTGAAGCGCGGCCAGGGACTGGACGAGATTATCCAGTTCATTAAAAATGAAGGCATGTTGCAATAGGCGCAATCAGCGGTTCTCTAAATGAATTATTGATTGCCTGGGTAATTTAACCGAACCTGTGGAAAGTTGCCTCGTTGAACGGGTTTCAGAATGTATTCAATATTTCGGGTGTTATTTGAACTGCCGGCGGCTGTTTTTAAGACATAACGAGTCAGTTGATCATGTTCTAAGATGAAAAATTCTTGTGTGGTTTTATTATTGGTTAGCCAGATTTTATTATCGCTTTGATTGATTTTTGCATGTCCCTTTATTAATTGTGCGGTGTACTGTAGTTCCGGGTCTATTTTAGAATCACCCGTCCAGAAAACAAAAGCCAACTCGGTATTTTTTATGCCAAAAAACTGTCCTTTAACAATTTCAATAAAATACGTAGTGCTACAGGGATTAAAAGAGTTTTTAATTACGTCACATTTTTTATCAACGACTTGATATAAGCCAATGTTGTTTTCGAGATTGTGTGTAGAGATGTCAGCGCAGGCGGAACTTGTTGTAAGATGGAGTGCCGCGGCTGACCAAATTAAATATGACCGTAAACGAAAGTGTTTGATGAAAAAATTTAGCATGTGATGATATCTACCCGCTTAATAATTGATCTACTAGCCTACCAGGGATAGGCGATTGTTATACGTGTTTTTGAATCAACCCAGTCATAGATTTTTTTTGCATCCCCAGCTTCGACATGAATGCAGCCACCCGTAGGCCCACCGTTACCCGCATAGGTAGCAGGATTCGGCCATTCGTGTATATAGATGCCACGCTGGCCCCAGATAAGTATGGAATAATTCATCCTACAGGGCACTTCTATTAGTCCAACCATAGGATAATTACAAACATATTCCTGGCTGAAGTAAGGATGTGTTTTTACATTGGGAAGAACGGGATTAATAGTAAGGTCTCGAGGGTACTTTAAGCCTTTTTTGCCTAGGCATTTAAAGGTACCGAATTCTTTGCATTCCAGGCTACCTTCACAAAGATTATTGAATTTTATATCAATTCTTTTAGCCATCCGCTTACCTTTAGTCCGATGTTTTATGTTATCTACTGTAATCTTAGTGTGATGCTAACACATGAATTAATCAGAATTGCTAATAATTGATAACGAGATAAGCCTCCGGCTTTGCCGGAGAGGGAGAACAGTTTCGACCGGGACGATGACGGCTTATCCCGCTGTGTCAACTCAGAAAACGAATGGAAACTTATCAGGGGGCTTTAATTTTTTGGTGCATACAATTCATAAATCTGTGCTTCAGTCATTGTTTTCGTTTTATCTGAAAACGTGTAGTTTGTTGGCTTTTTATCGATAAACACCTGAAGATCAAATTCCGGCGTTACAGAATCGCCAAAAATTCCAACCGGAATCTGATGTTCCTGTGATCCTTTAAGTCGATAGAACAGGTGTGTTCCGCACTTGTTACAAAAGCCTCGCTCTGCCCATTCAGACGAATTAAAAACAGTGACAGAATCTTCGCCCTTAATCTGAACACTAGCGCCACAGCTAACAGCTAGAAAAGGGCCGCCACCCCATCGCCTGCACATACCACAATGACAAGCGGCAAACTGTTGCTCCATCGTATTTGTTGTTAGCGTTACGGCACCACAAAGACAAGCACCTTTTGCACTTATTAATTTATTCACTGCAACCTCCTTCTACGTGATGAATTACATAGCTAGACCGAACTGGACAAGTACCCCATAACTTTACAGTTTAGTTCAGGCTCGTTATCACTGTACAGAACGTGAATAGATATGAGAAAAAAATGATTTATCTGAATATCCGTCTTTTCTTTGGGTAATGGGCTGTTTATTGGGTGCGGACATTCAATCATTCGTATTTGTCACCGATTCCTATCCACAGTGCTGTCGACTGTTCTGTTCATGATATGGAGATACGATGAATAGCAAAACACCTCTGCGCGTTGGCATCGGCGGTCCGGTGGTTTGGAAAAAACGGCCTGTTAGAATAGCGCTACAAAGCGATGCATAACGACTACAGAATTGCCATCTTAATATGAAAATATGGCTGTAGTACTGATTTCTGATCTGTGTAGTTGAGCTCAAATCAATGAATGAATACTCAGAAAGTGACAGGGGAGGTCGATATATTGTGCTAACCCTGAGTAAGTATCGGATTGAATAAGATGGAAAATGAAGAGATTTTATTGGAGAGCACAAGATCGCCGGTAGATGATATCGATAATGTCTCATTTGAGAATGTGACTCAGGAGCTGCTCCAGGAGAAGATCTTGCAGCGCCGCAAACAGTTTCTGAAAATCTACGAAGATAGATATATAAAAGTAGAGCGTGTTAGCAAAACTAAAAAAACATCGCATTACACACATCTGATGTTTCTCAGTACAGAACCGACACATGAGATCTGGACTAACTGGTGCTACTGGCACGCAGGGGTGTTGATGCTGATGGTTTCCAGCTTTCTATTTTATGCACACACGAACCAGGCCGACATTTTAAATACAGCTTATCTGCTGCCGGGCAGTGTGCTGTTCCTGGCAGGTGGCGTGATCATGATTATATTGATGTTCTATACACACAAAAGCTCAGTGATCTTTTCAACAGTTCACGGTCAGGCACCGGTGTTAAGACTGATCTACAACAATCCCAGCCAGAGCGATTTTCTGATCTTCTGTCACTATATGAAGCTCTGTATAAATCAGGCACGTGAGAAAAATCCGCATACATTAACGGACAGCCTTGCAATGGAGCTTAAAGAGCATCGGCGTCTTCGTGATGAGAAGGTTATCAGCAATGATGAGTATGAGGCGGCAAAAATAAAAATTATGGCCGCCTACGAGCCATCCTCATAAAATAAGGGATTAGATGGTAATAGTATCCAGATAACAGCCTTCAGCGCGTCGAATAATTATTTATTTCTCAGTAACCTGGCATCTGTGTGAATTATTGCTGTCAGATGGATGATATTTTTCACAGAGTTCTTACGGCCTTACGCTAATCTCAATCACACCAATCCTTCCTATGTATCGTTAACAGGAGGACAATATGTTGAAGAGAAAGGTCATCATATTTATTTTAATGCTGATATCAGCGTCTGCCAGGCGTGACATCGCTGTCAGCAATGGCAGATAATAGAGAGCGTTATGGTAATGGTCTATAGTCAACGTGCCAGAAGCTGTGCCTGCTGTGTGCTGGCGCTAATCTTGTGCGCGGGCTGCTCTAACTATCGACCGGCAGATATAGACAATGTTTGCGCTATCTTTCACGGTGAAACCTCATGGTATGAAGATGCACGCGATGCCAGCAAGAGATGGGGTACTCCGATTTGGGTGATGATGGCGATCTTACATCAGGAGTCGAGCTTTAAAGATGATGCCAGACCCGAACGTGACTGGTTTCTGTTTATCCCGCTTCCGCGCAACTCTTCTGCCTACGGCTATGCCCAGGCACAAGATGCCACCTGGGATGAGTACATCAAGGCAACCGATAACGGTGGCGATGATCGCGATGATTTTACAGATGCGGTCAACTTTGTCGGTTGGTATACCCACGGTACACAACGCAAACTGGGGATCTCGAAATGGGATGCCTACCACCAGTATCTCGCCTACCACGAAGGGCGCGGTGGCTATAAAAAAGGGAGCTGGAAAAATAAGAGTTGGTTGAAGAAGGTGGCGAGCCGTGTAAAAGTGAAGGCCGCGACCTATAACAAACAATTAAAAAGCTGCCAGGCCGAGCTGGATGATGAAGTGGATAGCTGGTTTTTCTGAGCCTTACAGATCAGTCACCATACAGAATATTCATATAGCCGGAAAGGAAGAGAGATGAAATTAAAGGCAGCAGTGATTTTTATTGTTACATTTTTCTTCGCATCACTTTCTGCGGTTCCAGCACCATGGCATAAATGGGAGAGCAAGATCGATGGCAAGGTGGTCTGTGCGCAAACATCACCAGGTGATGGATGGAGGCAGTTAACAGGCGCTTATAAAGATGTGAGGTGTGAGAGGCCCGTTAGGGACGGTTCAAAAAAGGGATCAAACGATAGATAAACGCCAGCAACAGCACCGGCATAACGCATTAATCCCTACCACCATTAAACCTCACCAGCTTGCGCTTCATCCGATCAGTATGACTCCCCCACCAATAAACCTTATCGCACTCTGGGCAGTAGAGCAGTTCGTCGTTTTCTTCCAGAGCGTCGGCGGGTACACGGCTTCGTAATGCAGCTTCAGCGACCTGTAATGGGGCGTTGCAGCGCATGCACCGGCTGAAAGGTTTATGCTGCCAGTCGAGATGTAATTTATTAGTCAGCTCTTTGATGCAGTCATCCAGCCCGTTAGCGAGTAACAACAGCACTACGCGATCGGCATGGCGTATCTCAACCATTTTTCGATCACGTGTGATCAGTATGCGATCTTCATCGAGTGCGAGCTTAATCAAGGAGCGATCCGATGCGCCGGCGGTCGCGACAACAGTATCGTACCCCGCGGCACGTAGCCACCGGCTAAGGCCGTGTAGCATCTCATCACAGAGGAATCTTGGGATAACACTGGATGACACCATGGCTCCGTTCCTGTTTGAGTCTGGCTCGATTTGCATCGATTTTAGAGGCTGGTGAAAACCCCGATGAAGAATGATTTTGAGCGGCTTCGAATGCCGTCCCCGCTTGGAACTCAAGGTTGAAGCTCGGTGCTTTGATTACCCTCATGGAGCCGGAGGATGGTGGGCGCCGTGGTGGACGCCCATCATTTACTTTGCAAATAAAATTTATTCCTGAGCTTCATCATCGGCAGAATCAGTCTCATCACTGGTGTCGTCATTATCCTTTGACTTTTCATCTTTTCGATCATTACCATCATCTTCATGATCATCATCCTTTGACTTCCTCTCTTTACGATCATTGTCATCGCGTTTGTCTTTTTTGTCTTTCTTGCCCTTCTTATCCTTTTTACCTTTCTTGTCTTTTTTATCTTCTAAATCTTCATCACCCTCATCACGATGTTTATTTTTGTTTTTTTTGCGCATTTCCGAGGCGCGCTCATGCTCACGCCCTTTGTCACTTCGACGTTCCATTGAGCGCTCCCAGCCGGTTTTACTTTTTGCGCCGCCGTTGCCGTTGCCTTTGTCTCCAGCCAGCAGTGAAGTGGATACAGAGATACCAAGCATGATAGCGACGATAATAAGAAGTTTTTTCATAACTTTTTCCTTCATTATATTAGTAATTATTTGGCATCTTACCCTACAAAATATATTCACAGAGACAAAACGCACAAATTCGGGTCAAATTCCGAGGGCACGATACTTATATCAACTTAATCAGAGGTTCTCTGGGTGAAAGTGTCAGTCGGTCCTCATTAAAATAGTATTTAAGCTTTTTCATTTTTGGCCGTAATCCAGAATAACAATATATAGTTTTATGTTTTTAGTATTGGCACTACATATAGTGATTTTGAGTACCGAAGTTCAACTGGCGAGGTGAGTGAAATGATCAATCGTGATTTGAATCTGATGGTAGGTGTGGGGCTTCAGCTAGAGAAGAATAATAACGGAATGCGCTATCTGGTTGAATTATTGGGTTATAGCATCGGTGAAGGAGTGATCATTTCGGCACCATTAGAGCGCGATAATCGAATATCACTTTCTGCAGGGGAAGAGGTCACGATCCGCTATCTTGGCGGCGTGAGTCAATATGCCTTCCGCAGCCGGGTAACGCATATCTCGACAGAGCCTTATCTGCATGTTCATCTTGAATACCCGGGCGGCATTGAAGCGACGATGACGCGGCGTGCTGTTCGGCTGCCGGTTAGAGAGTCTGTGATTCGTCTGGCGATGGATGATGGTGGCAGCAAGCTTTCAGTGGCGATGAAAAACATCAGCGTCGGTGGTGCGAGCCTGATTGCACCGGTGAGGCTGGCAATGGAGGGCGAGCGCTTCAGTATTGAAATGCCGACACTCTCATTGAAGCGTGGGAAGTCTGTTGTTCTCCCTTGTGTGGTAAAGCATATTTCTGCGCGGCGAGATGGGGGAGAGACGACCTATCACCACGGCGTTGAGTTTATCGACGTGGATGGCATCGCGCGTGATTTTATTGGGCGCTATCTGCAGCATCAACCTGCGATTGACGCAGAATATCCCGAAGCGCGTTATGCATAGCCTGCGCTGTTTGATGCGCTAGCTGGATGAGATGGTATTGCTTGAGTCGATAAACGAGCAGCAGTAATCGGTCAGGCTGAGTGCTTTGATTTTGAAGGATGCATTGGCAGCCACCTCAAATGATTCGCCTGCGGAAAAGCGGTGCCACTGCTCCTGTGCAGGCAGCAGTACTTCAACTTCACCCAACTGGATCTCGATCAACTCTTTTTTATCGGTATTAAACTCATAGTCACCAGGCTGCATGAAGCCGAGTGTCTTGATCTCGCCGCTGGCAAAGTGGAGGGTCCGGCTGGTAACGCCACCATCGAAGTAGATGTTGGCTTTTTTATCAATCGTTACATTTTTGAATTGACTCATTGTTTTTCTCTCGTAGTTTTATATGCCTCAACATCGTCATTCCGCGCAGGTGACCGAAGGAAATGCCCCAGTGTGCCAGAATCCAAAACCACCTTATTTCACTGGGTCCCGGCCTCCGCGGTGGTGACAGCAAATAAATATACTACCGACATTCAGGGCTGGCAGTTTTCCCGCAGTATCGCCGCAAGCTGCTGTGTCGCCGGCCCCGGGCGTTCCAGCTGGCCAAAGACCATAAACAGCTGCACTTTTCTGCGTTGTCCTTCCCGCAACGGTAGTGGCTTTAGTTCACCCGATACGATATATTTTTTAGCCTGATGATACGGCAGCCAGCCAAAACCAAGGCCTCCAACCAGTGCATCAGCGGCTTTGTCGAGGCTGGTCACCGTCCAGCGTTCGGTTGAACCTAGCCAGCCGACATCGCGTTTCAATTGTACACCGGAGTCTCGGATCACGACGTGAATTTCACGCAGCAGGTCTTCATTCGTTAGTTCGCGTTGCAGCTGATGCAGTGGGTGATCGCGGTGTGCTACGGCAACGAATTCGACTTCAATCAACTGGTCGCCCAAAAAACCCTGTGGTACCTGGCCGCAGATGACGAGATCAGCTCGCCCTTCGAGCAGCGCTTCATCCGCGCCGGAGAGCACCACTTCATTCAACTGAACACGGGTGCCGCGACTGAAAGGGACGAACTGTTTTAATGCCGCCATCAGGCATGTACTTGGGAATGCGGCATCGACGATGACACGGATCTCTGGTTCCCATCCCTGATCAAGATTGTGGGCCACCGCCTCGAGTTCAGCGGCGTCCGCCACCAGTTGGCGTGAGCGCCGTAACAACACCTCGCCGGCCGGTGTGAGTACTGCTTTGCGGCCCTCAATCCGGAGTAGCGCCATGCCGAGCTGTTGTTGCAACCTGGCGACGGTGTAACTCAATGACGACTGGCTACGGTGCAGTTTTTCAGCTGCCTGCGCGTAACCGCCAAAATCGATGACTGCCTGTAATGTGCGCCACTGTTCGAGTGTGACTCTCGGGTGATTCATCGCACTATTATCAAATAATTCGATAGTTATTAGCAAATATTTGCGCTTTTTAATCGAATTTATATGAGGATAATAGGCTTTGTTGAACAGCAGTGACGAATAGACAGCACAGAGCAGGCAACAAAATAGACAGAACAAGGAGCAATATCATGGAAAAATTAGCGACATTAATTGGACGTATTCTACTCGGCCACATCTTTCTGCTGGCCGGTATCAGCAAGATCGGTGGTTACGCAGCAACGCAAGGGTGGATGGAGGCGATGGGGGTGCCCGGCATGATGTTGCCTGCGGTCATTGCGCTCGAGATAGGCGGCGGGCTTGCATTGATTCTTGGTTTTCAGGCGCGACTTGCAGCACTGGCACTGGCCGGTTTCAGTATCGTTTCGGCGGTGATCTTCCACGCCGATTTTGCCGACCAGATGCAGTCGATCATGTTTATGAAAAACTTTGCGATGGCGGGTGGACTGCTCTATGTGGCAGCATACGGGGCAGGGGCATGGAGTATCGACGCAAAACTTTCACGGCTGCGCGGGTCTACGCCGAGTAAGGCGGCAGTGGCGTAGCTTTATACTCACCCGCCTCCTATTAATAGACCACAGCCAGGTTGTAGGTATATTACGGGAGGCGGTTTCTATTTAGACAACGTAGTCGATCTGGATAATATTCGTATAAAGGTAAGGAGCAGATAATGGGATTACTGGTTGAAGGCCAATGGCAGGATCAGTGGTACGACACCACAAAGAGTGGTGGTGCCTATATCCGCAATGAAGCGCAATTCCGCAACTGGGTGACGGTTGATGGTAGCGCTGGACCAACAGGTGAGGCGGGTTTCAGCGCGGAAGCGGGACGCTACCATCTCTATGTATCACTTGCTTGTCCATGGGCACACCGCACATTGATCTTTCGCAAGTTGAAGCGACTGGAAGAGGTCGTCAGCATTTCAGTAGTCGATCCGCATATGCTGGAACATGGCTGGGCCTTTAATGGTAATTTTGATAGCACGTTGGATGAGGTGAATGGTCATGATTACCTCTATCAGCTTTATCTCCAGGCGAAAGGTGATTATAGCGGACGGGTAACGGTGCCGGTGTTGTGGGACAGACAGCAACAGACGATTGTGAACAACGAATCGTCGGAGATCATTCGCATGTTCAACAGTGCGTTCAATGCACATACTGGCATCAAGGATGACTACTACCCTGAGGCTTTACGTGAAGAGATCGATCAGATCAATGCGTTTGTTTATGAAAATATAAATAACGGTGTTTATCGCTGTGGTTTTGCCACCACTCAGCAGGCGTATGATGGAGCCTTTGATCGACTGTTTAATGCACTCGATGAGATTGAACAGCGCCTCGGCAAACAGCGTTATCTGGTCGGTAAGCAGATCACCGAAGCAGACTGGCGTCTGTTTACCACGCTGCTGCGTTTCGATGCGGTTTATGTGGGGCACTTCAAGTGTAATCGACAACGGATTGCCGATTACCCCAATCTCAGTAATTACCTGAAGGAGCTATACCAGCTGCCCGGGATAATAGATACGGTAAATATGACGCACATTAAGCAACATTATTATTATAGTCACGATACGATCAACCCGACACGGGTCGTACCGAAGGGTCCAATGTTAATGTTGGATGCAGCGCACGATCGGAATCGTTTTAACTAAAAAGGAGAAGAGCGATGAGCATGTATGAGAAAGGGTCACCCTATAAAGTCGATGTCAAAAAGGATGAGGCGACATATATCTGCCAGTGTGGTTTTAGCAAAAATCCGCCTTTTTGCGACGGCTCACACAAAGAGCACCCCCCGGCACAACCGCTGGCATATACGGCGCAGACAGATGAAGCCATTTATGTCTGTGGTTGCGGACGGACGGGAAATAAGCCATTTTGCGACGGTAGCCACAATCAAAATTAGGAAGTCAGTTTACATAAGATGAAGGGTAGTCATTACGTGCGGTGAGCGAACCATTAAGCCGTATTACTGCGCGTGATGGCTAATTCACAAATGATCGGCGCTGTTCTATAAAGCACCATAAAAGGAGAGACGTTATGATTAAAAGACACGAGGCAAGCGAGATGCAGGAAGGTGTTGGTGTCAATGTCAGGCGTCTGATGCCGATTATCGGGTTTCGTAACTATGATCCGTTTGTGCTATGGGATGATTTTACCATTACACCGGGACACGGTTTTCCCGACCACCCACACCGCGGCTTCGAGGCGATTACCTATCTCTACAGCGGTTCAATCAAACACACCGATAACCTCGGTAACAGTTCAACAGTGACGGCAGGAGGTGCGCAGCGCTTTACCGCCGGAAGCGGTATCGTTCATTCCGAGATGCCCAACGAGGAAGCGGCGACGCGAGGTATCCAGTTCTGGATCAATCTGCCTGGGCGTCTTAAGCAGGTTGATCCTGGCTATCAACAGGTCGATGATGGTGAGTTCCCTGTGATCGAGATCGATGGTGGTCGAATCAAGCTGTTGGTGGGTGATGAATCACCACTGAAAATTATGACACCAATTCGATATTTAGATATCGAACTTAGTGACAGTGCATCGCATATTGAGTCAATCGCTGATGGCATGCGAGGCTTCGTCTATGTCGCCGATGGTGAGGTCATAATCAACCAGCAACGCTATCGTAGCGGAGAGAGTGCCTTTTTTGACAGTGAGCATGAGATTGCGCTGAGTGGTGGTGAGAAGCAGAATCGTGTAATGCTCGCCTATGGCACTCCGCATGGTGAACCGATCGTTCAGCACGGTCCGTATGTCGACTAGGTTCTCGGGCGTGGTCAGGTGCGGAATTGAAATAGTCGACGACCACTAAAATGCAGCGTCGAGTCCAAACAGGATGTAGTCCTCGTTTGTCAGTTCGCTGTTTAGATCGTGCTCTGTATTCAGCCTGGTATCCTGCAGATCGAGGTTATATTCAATCACCCCTTTGATATTCAGCATGAAGTTATGTGATGCGGTAAAGGTGAGCGTTTTCATGTCATCTCCATCATAGCGACTGTCGGTGCGCGCCAGTGCTCGGGTATCGGTGTATTGATAGAGTAGCGAGTAGGTCCATGATGGGTTGTGGATATAGTCGATGCCGGCATAGCCGCCAAGCCATTTACGCTCATTGTCGAGATTGATCAGCGCATCCCATTCATTCCAGACTGCCTGCGCATACCAGAAGGCGTGTGAGCCAATCATGCCGTTAAAATCGACACCAAAAATGGATGTGGGTGCTGCGTTATCTTGACCGTTTTTTTCGGCACCCTGTCGCTGCGGTGATGTCGTGGTGAATCGGTCGAGTCCACCAGATGCAAACAGTCCCCCGTTGATGGGGCCGAGATCGGTACCAAGGCGGCCAAACATAAGCCTGCTGTCATCCTGATCAAAATAGTTGCCGCTGCGACTATGGCCGGAAGTATTGATCGCCAGGCCTGGGTTGATGTGACTGCCGCTTGCAGGCGCCAGGGCAAGGTTTGCCATCCCGAGGCGATAGTCGAATATTGCGGCGCGATCGAAAGTTATACCGGCCATGCGGTCGTTGGCGTCGATGAAGGTGTGGCCGGGCGCAGTGACACCGCGTGAGCTGGTGTGACACAGCGTGCAGTTCATGTTGTATTTCCGACTGAATTCTTCGGTTGCAGTGGAGGTGGTGGGGCATACAGTTAATAGCATGCCACCCAGCAGCAGGTGAAGAGATAGAAGTCGTGTCGTAACCGCCTGGATCACCGTTGCAGCCTCTCTGTATGCAGTTTGATGTGACGATGTCAAAAGCCTACGCCTCTATGTGACAAAACACAAGATTACGAAACAGAAGTAATGACGCATGGTTCACTCTGCAGACGCGACATAGGCCTCCGTGATGTGTGTGCAGATCCTTGCGATGTGATGGCTGACGCGCCGCAGCCAACGGATCGCTTCAAGCCGTGCGGTGCCATCGGGGACAGTAAGCTCACCGCTGCCGATGCTGGCCATTACGGTGGCGCGCGCTTCGGTGCGATTTTCGCTGATCATCGCCGCAATCTGCGAAGCGCGTTCGCAAGCCACATGCCATCGCCTGTTGTGAGCCGCTATTTCCATTTCGCCGATGCCGTCGACCAGCTCGGCACATTGAGTCTGCAGTGCCGGGGTGCTACGCGCGGTAAAGGCCCGTTCGGCCTCCTCGTCGCAGCGTTCATGCAGCCGCTGCAGATGGTCCAGCGTATGGATTAGCGCCACCAGTCGTTGCCACTCCGCGCTCTGTTCGCGTTCGAGATGAATCTCGTCGAGATAGTCGTGGATCTGGTCGAGTGTCTGTTGAATCTCATACAGGCTGATCGGTTCCGCTGTGGATGACGGCGCTGGTGCAGCGCTATCGAGCAGCGTGGCGATGTGACGTAACAGCAGATGAAACAGATCTTCGATCGCTATCTGTAGCGCGTTGATCGCCAGTGCCGGCTCCTGCAGTAGTGAGCGGTCGAGAATATCGGTTCGCTGAGGTGCCTTTGCCGGTATCAGGTGTTCCACCAGGTGTGCAAACTGTTTTGTAAACGGCAGCACGATGATCACCCCCAGGAGATTGAAGCTGGTGTGGAAGGCGACCAGGGCAATCTCGGCATTGGCCATCAGTGCGCTTGGTGCCAGTGTCTCCCATAGCAGTACGTAGGGAGTGATCAGCATAAATGCACCCACGCCTGTCAGGCAGTTATAGATTACATGGGAAAAACCGGTGCGGCGTGCAGCGACAGATCTTCCTATGGTCGCCAGTGCAGCCGTTACGGTGGTGCCAATATCCATCCCGACGATCAGTGCGGCGGCCTGCTCGAAACCGATTAAACCGGAGAAGAGCGCCGTGAGTGCTGTCGCGACGCCGGCACTGGAAGACTGGGTGATCACTGTAAAGACGATGCCCAACAACAGCAGCACGATGAGATCGGTGATTGAGTCGCCGCTAAACTGGTCGATTGGTAGTGATTCCTGAAGGCCGGCCATCCCCTGTTGCAACATCATGATGCCAACAAAGATCAGCCCAAAGCCTGCCACTGCATAGCCGCTTTTGGCGATGCGATTGCGCCCGAAGAGGTGCATGATCGCACCGAGCAGAATCAGCGGTAGCACCAGCAGACCAAGCTTTAGTTTGAAACCGAGCAGTGCCACCATCCAGCCGGTGATGGTGGTGCCGATGTTGGCACCAAAGATGATGCCCAGCGCGGATGGAAAACTCATCAGGCCGGCGCCGACAAAACCAACCGCCGCAACA
>CALZMY010000183.1 GCA_945788675.1 uncultured Gammaproteobacteria bacterium
ACTACGACACAAGCAAGCTCGGCGATGCGCCCCATGAGATGGTCCTGATTCCGGCCGGTGAGTTCATCATGGGCAGTAATGAGCGTCTCTCCGATGAAGGACCGCAACATACTGTGATGATCGGCGATTATCTGATCGATAAGTTTGAAGTGACCAACCTGCAATATAAAAAATATATTGATGATGCGGGCAAGCGTGCGCCTTCGCATTTCGAACAACGCGCAATTCCCGCAGGTAAGGCCGACCATCCAGTCACTTTTGTCTCGTGGTTCGATGCCAAAAAATATTGTGCATGGGCTGGCAAGCGACTACCGACCGAGCAGGAATGGGAAAAGGCCGCGCGCGGTACCGATGGGCGCATCTTTCCCTGGGGTAACACCTTTGCCATCGAGATGGCCAATACACCGGTGCGTTGGGATGAACTCAAAAAAGAGGGGGACACCTCACCGGTCGGTGCCTTCCAGCGCGGTGTTAGTCCATATGGTCTGCACGATACCTCCGGCAATGTGTGGGAGTGGGTCGACGCATGGTACAAGGCGCACCCCGGTAATGAAAAGCCCTCTGAAAATTTCGGTGAGATCTATCGTGTGTTAAAAGGAGGATCGTGGTGGGACTGTTCTTTTTATAAGTGCGGTATCTCCGCGCCAGTCTTCAATCGTAGCTTCTTCAATCCTCGCGTTAAAAACAGCAGCTTTGGTTTTCGTTGTGCCAAAGATGTTGAATAACTATTTTCATAAAGGGTCAGCTAATGCTCAATAATAAAGTACGTATCGGCATGGCAACGATGTTGTCTCTGGCGATGATGACTGTGTCGGCAGACAACACGCCAACAGACGAACCATCAGGTAGTAGCAACGAAAAGGGGAGTGCGATGGCATTGATCCCAGCCGGGCCCTTTTTGATGGGTAGCAATGATGTCGATACTTCTACACGAGGCAAAGAGTACGGTTTCATTAAACCACTCTATATTGATGAGCACCCGCAACGAGAAGTCTTCCTCGACGCTTTTTATATCGATCGCTATGAAGTTTCTAATGAACAGTACAAAGAATTTGTCATCATGCAAAACCGTAATGTACCGCAGACATGGAACAGCAACGGTTATCTGCTGGTACGTCAAATCCTGAACATTGCCAATGATGAGGTGTTACGGCGCCTCGCCGATGAACTCTTCAAACTTGACATGAATACTCAAACGGCCTCACGTGAGGAACTTTTAGATGCCATCGAAAAGCAGCAACGTGATCAGGATAATCTACCTGTCTCCGGGATCTCATGGGCGGAGGCAGACGCTTACTGTCAGTGGCTTGGCAAACGCCTGCCAACAGAAATAGAGTGGGAAAAGGCCGCGCGTGGCACTAGCGGTAATGAATATCCGTGGGGCAACGAATGGCGTAAAGAGCACTCTAATTCGGGTGAAGGCGAGGGGTGGGACCATGGCGTTGCACCAGTGGGTCATTATGTAAAAGGGCAGTCCCCTTATGGCGTTTTTGACATGGCAGGTAACGTCATGGAGTGGACGGCCGACTGGTATCAACAATATCCTGGTAACGACTATCAATCCAAAGATTATGGCGAAACCTTTAAGGTCGTGCGCGGCGGCGGCTGGGGGGGGATGGGACACTACGCCATCAATCATTTCAATCGCACCAGCTATCGTTTCTATCTCAGACCTGAATCAGCCTTCCCAGATCTTGGTCTGCGCTGTGCGAAGGATGCGTCCTCAAAGTAACATGCAGAAGACAACGGGGCAGGGGCGCTAGTAATGTGGAGGTATGACCATCTCCACAGTCACATTCATCAATTCATCCAGGGGCAACATAAACAGCTGCTCAACGGTGTGACCAACGCCCCATGCAGGCGCTGCAAGCGATAACAACACAAAGATCGTCCAGGAAGCAGCTCTCCGTATAGAACGTTTGTATTTCAAGCTATTAATTTTCCAGCTATTTTTAACAAGTGTTTACATTCCAGAAATAGTACAGGCTTGTTTTAGTTTCAGCAAATAACTAACTAGAAATATACAATGGGTGATCACGCCAGCGCGGAAGTCTACCGGCCACGATTCTTTTCCCCACATCCACCACGGTTGCCCTCATTTTGTGAACCGTGTAGAGTTCGCTCCTCAATCAATCGACGGTTCCTTTATTGGATTAAAACGGGAATTCAGACTCACTGCTGTACTAGTGAGTAAAAGAAGCTGACCCCGCAACTGTAGTCGGTAAGGGTGTAAAGAGCAGAACGTTATCTGCTTAACCACTGAGTAATCGCACCGCTGTTCGTGTGATTAATTGGGAAGGTGCTTTACCCCCATTCGAACCGAGAGCCAGGAGACCTGCCGTCGATGCGTTGTTGTTCGTCTACACGGGGGTGTTGCTGGCGAGCGAGTAAAATCGGCGTCATTCGCTAATCTGCTCGTTCTCTAAATCACATCTGTATTCGACGCGGAATCATCCGTTTGACAGCGCTTTTGTTTCAATTCTGTCAAATGGAGATAATTAATGCGCAAGCTTTCTATGATTGTGGCCGCCGGGTTGGCACAACCACTGTTTACTTTTTCACCTGCAACGCTTGCTGAAGAGTCCGCATCTTCAACTACGCCTATTGTTGTCAGTGCCTCCCGCCTCGAACAGCCTTTTAATCAGGTCGGGTCGTCCGTTGTCGTGATGTCGGCCGAGGAGTTACAGTCACGTGGTGTCAAATACGTTGCCGATGCGCTGCTCGAAGTGCCGTCACTGCTGGTCACCTCAACCGGTAACCGCGGTAGCCAGACGCAGATACGTATGCGTGGTAACGAAGCGAACCATGTGCTGATCTTGATTGACGGCATGCGCTTGAATGAAGCATCGAGTAGCGAGTTCGATCTGGCACAGATGACGCTTGAGGGGATTGAGAAGATCGAAGTGTTAATGGGGCCACAGAGTACACTCTACGGAAACGACGCTGCTGCCGGGGTTATCAGTATTACAACCACTAAAGGCAAGGAAGGATTCGGTGGTAACGTCAACCTGTCGGCCGGTTCACTTGGAACACGCTCTACTGCAGTACAACTGGGCGGCGGCAAAGATGGCTGGCACTATATGATAGCCGCCAGTGATTTCACTACTGATGGCATCTCTGCGGCAAATGAGAAAAACGGCAACACCGAAGAAGATGGTTTTGAACACGATGCAGTCAAACTTAAGGCGGGTTATGATCACGATGCCTTTCAGACTTGGGTAACCTTTACCCAGGGGGACTCCCGCTATGAATTTGATGGCTGGGATCTTACCAATAATATTGCTTCGGATAGTATCGTTGATCATCAGGAGCGAGAAACTCAGGGTGTTGCATGGGCAGTTGCAGCACCTGCTATGGATGGACGTCTGCATAACCAGATTCAGTTTTCCAACACACAAAATGATTATGATTCCTTTTCCGCTGCCTGGGGAAAAACTATTAGAAGAACAGATCGCGACGTCATCGATTATCAGGGACGCTTCAACGTGACCGATAATCACACATTACAGTTTGGCACCGAATCAACGGACGAATCACTGGAAGCTGGCGTTTTCAAACGAGACCTCGGTATGACCGGTGGCTATCTCCAGTGGTTGATTAACATCGGACGAACTGATATCACCCTCGGTGCGCGCAGTGATGACCATGATGCATTCGGTCGCCACAGCACTCATCGTGCCACCATCTCTCACCGGCTCGATGATATGTGGCGTCTGCGCGGTGCCTACGGCACAGGCTTTAAGGCACCCACGCTGAGTGAGCTCTATGATACCTCCTTTGGCACCAACAATCCTTTGTTGAAACCGGAAGAGAGTGAAAGCAGTGAAGTCGGCGTTGAGTTCCGCAATAGCAGTTTTAATAGCTCTGTAACATTGTTTGACCACGAGACCACCAACCTGATCAGACTGAAGGGTGTATGGCCGAATAGTCAAAATGAAAACGTTGATAAAGCCAACAGCAAGGGTGTCGAGCTGACTGCTGGTGCCAACTGGGATCAGTTGGAAGTCAACAGCGCCTTCACCTGGCTCGATGCGACAGAGACCGACTCCACAGGGACAGAAAGTGAAAGACTACGCGTTCCGAACCTCGCCGGTCACGTCACTGCCAGTTACTTTCTGGTCAATGGCCGCATCTGGGGACAGGCGCTCTACCGCGACAAGATCCTCGACTTTGCCAACAACGAGGTGCCTGATTACTGGCTGTTCCATGTCGGCGCAAGCTATGATGTCACCGATAACATTACGCTAAGCGGACGAATTGAAAACCTCGCTGATGAAGAGTATGAAGAGATCTTTAGCTACGGTACTCGCGGTCGCACTGGCACTGTTGCCGTCGATTGGCGTTTCTAGTAGCCCGCCCCCAATACCCAAAAGGGTTCTTTCGCTCGACCTGTGCAGCGACTGGCTGCTGGCGAAGTATGCCGATCGCTCACAGGTCGCAGCACTGTCGCCGCTGCTGAAACAGTATCCGCTCGACTGGATCGGGGACACGTGGCCCACCCATAACG
>CALZMY010000184.1 GCA_945788675.1 uncultured Gammaproteobacteria bacterium
ACTTTCGCCAGCTGTTGTGGTTGATTGACCTCCCAGTCTTTCTGTGGCGCGAGACGAATGCGAGCGCCATTGGCACCGCCACGCATGTCGGAACCGCGGAAGGTAGCGGCTGAGGCCCACGCGGTTGAAACTAGCTCGCCAATTGATAAGCCAGTGGCGAGGATTTTAGTCTTGAGGCTGGCAACATCGTTGTCATCTACCAGTTCATGATCAACGGCAGGAATGGGGTCTTGCCAAATCAGCGCTTCGGCAGGAACTTCCGGGCCGAGATAACGGGTGCGTGGACCCATGTCGCGATGGGTCAGCTTGAACCAGGCACGGGCGAAGGCATCGGCGAACTGATCCGGGTGCTCGTGGAATCGTCGCGAAATCTTTTCGTAGGCCGGATCAAAACGCAACGCCAGATCGGTGGTCAGCATAGAGGGTACGGTACGTTTTGATGGGTCATGCGCATCCGGTACGGAATCTGCCCCTGCGCCACCTTTTGGAATCCACTGATGGGCACCGGCTGGACTCTTGGTCAGCTCCCACTCGTAGCCGAACAGATTCCAGAAAAAGTTGTTGCTCCACCTGGTTGGTGTGGTAGTCCAAACCACTTCCAGGCCGCTGGAGATGGTGTCGCCAGCCTTGCCTGAACCAAAGCTGCTGGTCCAGCCAAAGCCTTGTTCCTCGATACCGGCGGCTTCTGGTTCAGGCCCGACAAGTTCCGCATCGCCAGCGCCGTGAGCCTTGCCGAAGGTGTGACCGCCAGCGATCAGTGCCACCGTCTCTTCGTCGTTCATCGCCATGCGGGCGAAGGTTTCACGAATATCTTTGGCTGCAGCCAGTGGGTCCGGGTTGCCATTGGGACCTTCTGGATTGACGTAGATCAATCCCATCTGCACTGCAGCCAGCGGGTTTTCCAGATGCTCATGTTCACCTGTATAGCGTTGATCAGCCAGCCATTCCTTCTCGGCACCCCAATAGGTATCTTTTTCCGGCTCCCAGATATCTTCACGGCCCCCGGCAAAACCGAAGGTCTTGAAGCCCATCGATTCCAGCGCGACGTTGCCAGTGAGTATCATCAGGTCGGCCCAGGAGATTTTATGGCCGTACTTCTGCTTGATCGGCCAAATGAGCCGACGCGCCTTGTCGAGGTTGACGTTGTCAGGCCAGCTATTGAGCGGCGCGAAACGCTGATTACCAGTGCCGCCACCACCACGACCATCGCCAGAACGGTAGGTACCGGCGCTGTGCCAGGCCATGCGTACAAACAGAGGGCCATAGTGACCAAAATCCGCTGGCCACCACGCCTGTGAGTCAGTCATCATTGCATGCAAGTCTTTTTTTATGGCATCGAGGTCAAGCGTTTTGAACGCTTCTGCATAGTTGAAATCCTCATCCATCGGATTCGATCTGGAAGAATGCTGGCGCAGGATTTCGAGCGGCAACTGGTTCGGCCACCAATCACCGTTCGATGTGCCGCCTGCGGCGGTGTGGTTGAATGGGCACTTGCTGTTTTCAGACATCGCGATATCTCCTTATAGTATTCAGACCTTACCCAGAGGCTTATTAATTCTTAGTAAAGGCAATAGAAACAGATCAGCCTGATGCTCCTGGAAAAAATAGTTTTATAACCCGTCTGCTTTAGCGTAATTAAGAGATGGAAGGTAACACCATTCATTACCCGAAAGAAATATATGATTAAATTGCAAGAAATGGATGAGGGTACTAAACAGACATCTTTAGAAATGAAAAAAATATAATTATCAATCAACTGCTTATTTGTGTTCTGTTGTTTTTAGTGAGTGATAGTGGGCGATCATCAGATATTTTTAGTAGTAATGATGGCTGTCTCCTTAAGTAGTGTGTCTCAGCGTATTAGTCCTGCTGGCGAGGTGCGCCACAAGTGGTGGAGCTCGAATCGATAATATCCCGGTGTATGGGCAACCAGATGTAGAGAGATCCGCGGTACTCAAAAGCCCAAAGCTCTCCGGCAGCAATAAATAAAACCATTGTTTGCTGGCCGTGTCCTAAAAGTCTAGCGAACGCTGCGTACAAATTTAAGCGCATTACAGCCGTGGCTGCACACATGACTCAAAGGGCACGATGACATTTATTGAGCATCAGTCGATTAAGCGTGCTAGTGCTCAATCGATATCGTTATATTAATGTTTCTCAAGGGAGGAAGATATTTTTATTATATAAATCAATGATCTGGAAAGTCTTGCGGCGAAGTCTTAATTTTTTTTGAGGGGAGGTATCCATTAAAGCGGGATTATTATCAGCCGTTATAGCTTACCGAGAGGCACTTTTATGGACTTACATAATAATCAACAAACGAACAGGCTTAGAGGCATGACAATTAAATTACGCTTAATACTGGTCGCCATAGCAACAAGCTTTTCATTGATCGCGATGTTGTTATTAGGCAGTCACTCGATTGATTCAATCGAAGGATTAGACAGCCAAGCCAATTTAAGCACCAATATCAAAGCAGACATGTTGTTATTACGCCGTCACGAAAAAGACTTCCTCACCCGCAAGGATCTAAAATATCAGGAAAAATTCAACAACACCCTGCAACAAACAGTTATTCAGGTGGATGAACTGAAGCAAAATCTGGACGACTATGGCATCAGCAGCAACATAGTGATGAAAATGAATAGTCAATTTCAACAATATGGTGAAATGTTCAACCAACTGGTTGCCCTGCAGCAACAGATTGGTCTGCACTCGAAAGATGGCTACTACGGCACTCTTAGAAAGGCTGTGCACAGTGCTGAAACCCAGATTAACGCGCTCAACGACCACCAACTACTAGCAGGCATGCTGCAATTACGCCGAAATGAAAAAGACTTCATGCTGCGTCGTGACGACAAATATGTCGACAAGCTGACTGCTAATCTGGGCAAGTTGCAAAATCAGCTAGATAGCAGCCCACACTCAACCGCTAACAAGGCCGACCTAACCAAGGCATTGAATCAGTACAAAACTGACTTTCTGAAACTAACTGCCATCGAAAAAGAGATGGGCTTGAGCCACAAAGATGGCCTGCTCGGCGAGCTACGAGGTGTTATTCACCAAACCGAAGAGCTGCTGACTCAAGCTGATTCAACTATTCATAATGTCATCGCAGCAGAAGATGAACGTATCGGCCTGATTTTTATGGTGGTTTCCGCAGTGTTTGCGGCACTAAATATCACTCTGATCGTCTGGCTTGCCATGGGTATTATCCGTCCGGTGGAAACGCTTTCCAGTGTGATGGCCCAGGCCAGCAAGGAACGTGACCTAACGCAACGTGCCAACATCAAGGGCAATAATGAAATTGCAGATATGGCCAAGGTCTTCAATACCATGCTCGGCGAATTCAGCAACCTGATGTCACAAGTAATGGAGTCATCCACTCAGCTCAGCAGCTCGGCCGAGCAGTTGACCGCTGTCACTGGGAAGGCCTCGCAGGATGTCATGCGCCAACGCGCCGAAAGCGACATGGTCGCTACTGCTATTAACGAGATGTCGAGCACCGCGCAGGAAGTGGCACGAAATGCCAATGATGCAGCCGCTGCTTCACACACCGCAGATGAACAGGCCAGCAAGGGCAACCAGGTAGTCAGCAGCGCCATCAACAGCATTAACGAACTTGCTGAACAAGTCAGTGACACTGCAATGGTGATTAAAGAGTTAGAAGGTGAAAGCCATGATATCTCAACTGTACTGAACGTGATTCGTGAGATCGCCGAGCAAACCAACCTGCTGGCACTGAATGCGGCCATCGAGGCCGCTCGTGCTGGTGAACAGGGCCGCGGTTTTGCCGTAGTCGCCGATGAGGTCCGCACATTGGCACAACGGAGTCAGGAGTCGACTCAGGAAATCAACGATATTATCAACCGACTGCAAGAAAAATCGAGTTCTGCCGTGGAGGCGATGGAGAGCGGTTTGAAGCAAACCGCATCAAGTGTCGAGCAGGCCCAGCAGGCTGGCGAGGCACTGAGCGAAATTACCCAGGCTGTCACTGTCATTAATGGGATGAACATACAGATCGCCAGTGCTGCTGAAGAGCAATCTGCCGTGGCAGAGGAAACCAATCGCAACGTGGTCAATATCACCCAGATTGCCAATGAAACATCAGAAGGTGCCAGAGATACATCCGAGACCAGTCATGCCCTGGCGCAGATGGCGGTTCATTTACGCGGCATGATTAATCAGTTCAAGGTTTAAACTAACATTCTATAAATCGATCAACTAAAAAGCCCCGCTAGCGGGGCTTTTTAGTTGTGATCACGTAGTACTAAACAGTCACTCATCTTTAAAAATAAAAAATATAATTATCAATCAATGGCTTATTTATGTGCTGTTGTTTTTAGTGAGTGATAGTGGGCGATCATCAGGTATTTTTACAGTCGTCATGATGTCTGTCCTCTTAAATAAGTGACATTTTTCTCTTACAAAATTTACGCTAATCTATCCACCTGGTCAGGGAAAGGGCCCATTAATTTACCTGTGTTGAGGCTATCAAATAATGCAATGGGAGTGAATAGTATGATGGATAGATTTTCGATTGTAGAAAAAGCGATAGGGCCTGTGATAGAGATCGAAGAGTGTGTAAAGATGTGGCGCATGCCAGCTACATTTAGCCGAGATTATAAGCGCATTTCGGAGTACCTGGCATCACAGGGCACAGAGTGTGCCGATATGCCTTATGCGCGTTACCTGGATATGGATTGGGAAGTAGAATTAGGTAGAGGCAAACTGGCCACATTCTTTTCGTTATTAACGAAGAAATGGCATTTCTTCGCGGGCATGCCGACATCAAAAACACTGCCTGGTGAAGGAGAGCTCAAGTCGCAAGTTCTTGGGAGTCAGCGCTATGCTCATGCTGTTCACTTGGGGCCTTATAAAGAATGTGGGACTACTTATAAGGCACTTTATGAATGGGCAAAATCACAGGATGTAGTACTAAAAAATGAAGTGTTCGAATATTATGTCAACGATCCGCGGGAAGTCGATAAGGCCGATATTAAGACTTTGATATTAATCCCACTGCAATGATGTAGAGCACGTTGATAGAAGTAATAAGCAGGTGTCATTCGTAGTAATGATGGTTGTCCTCTTTAAGGGGCTTCGCAGATAGCACTTAATCCACCAACAATGAATGCCCCCGTAGCTGTAGAATAAATATTCTCTGTTCCGAATGGCACTTACTTCAGTGCTTTTCCGTTATTCTGGCAGGCCTTTAGCCAGAATCCAGGGGTTGATAAGGGATGAATTCCGGCCAGAAAAATGCCGAAATGACGGGATGGTCTACTAATGTTCGTTTGATAGGAGGCTTTGAGTAAGTGCGATTCTTCTCTGCTCCTGGATTCCTAAGAGATAAATTTTAGTGATAAATATTACGAAAAGTTTGATTTATGGTTTGCTGCTGTTCCTTCTGGCTTTCGTCACAATCGTTATTTACATGACCTGGATGCCAGGCCCTGACCTTGAAAATAAAGTCGCAGAAGATAAGTTGGTAATAGCCGATTTGAGGGAAAGGCTTAAGTCTCATGTGGTAACTCTCGCCAGCTCGGATACTGGCAGGAACTATCTTGTTGAAGATACTTTAACGCCTGCACATGATTATATCGCCAGGCAGTTTTCTGATATTGGATTGACAGCTCGTTATCACAGCTATGAGCTGTATGAAGAAGAATATTCCAATATCATTGTCGACTTTCCCTCAAAGAATAAAGACTCAGCGGTACTGATAATAGGGGCTCATTACGACAGCGTGGGAAATTCACCCGGTGCTAACGATAATGCATCGGGTGTCGCAGCACTCATTGAGCTGGCGCGATATTTGGCAAATAAACCGCCTGCACACTATAAAGTCAGGTTGATAGCGTTCGCTAATGAAGAGCCACCATACTTCCAAACTGATGAGATGGGAAGTTTCGTTTATGCCAGGAGTATATCGAATACCAATGAAAATGTGCTTGGTATGATCTCTCTGGAAACCATTGGCTACTACACTGATGAAAAGGGTAGTCAGGAATATCCTGAGTTATTCCATCTGTTTTACCCTGATGCAGGGAACTTTGTTTCATTTGTTGGTGATTTGGGATCAAGAGAATTAGTGACAAGCGCTATTTCGTTGTTTAGGAAAAATAGTAGTGTGTCATCGGAAGGTGTCTCTTCTCCAGTCATTATGCCGGGTATAGGGTGGTCAGATCATTGGTCGTTTTGGCAATTCGATTATCAGGCCATAATGATTACAGATACAGCTCCCTATCGGTATGAGCACTATCATAAAAACACAGATACACCTGATAAACTGAATTATGATCAGTATGCTAAGGTTGTCTATGGGGTGTTCAAAGTCGTCGAAGGGC
>CALZMY010000185.1 GCA_945788675.1 uncultured Gammaproteobacteria bacterium
CGCGCTGTCCTTTTCGTCCAGTTTTA
This sequence comes from uncultured Gammaproteobacteria bacterium, assembly GCA_945788675.1. Taxonomy (GTDB): domain Bacteria; phylum Pseudomonadota; class Gammaproteobacteria; order SZUA-140; family SZUA-140; genus SZUA-76. Next base: position 27 of record CALZMY010000185.1, read on the forward strand.
CTGCGATTAACACCGGTTTCTGGACGTTATTTTATCTCATTCCAGCTTCTTTTTCTTTATTGGTCAGGAGCTTGTGGGTTTTTCAGGGTCGACTATTTAATAATACACCTTATTTCCAACAGAAACATTGAGCACCTGATCGGCGGCACCACAACTGATGGCGATTTCGACTAAGCCATTGGAATTTTTGTACCAGAAAAGCGCCCCTGCTTCGACTTCACCGAATGTCCGCGCATAGGAAATGTTATGACCGGCAAGCATAATTACAGCTTCTGTTGAAAGACTTGCAGCTCGTAATCCCGTAATAATATTCCCAAAACGGTCAATATACGCGACGTAAGGATAGTCGCCTGTAATCGCAGCCAGTTCACTCCTTTTCTCTGACAATAGCAGTTTTTCAGCTGGAAATGAATCAGAGGCCAGCTCAGCCGCAATCGGCGCAAACAGGTCGCGTCCATGGAAAGAATTCGATAATGATACTGGACGCCAGGTGATCGTCCAGCACTGTGACTGCTTGTCATGCTTCATCACTAGATCAAAAAGCCCATTATCAGGCCCGACAAACCAGCAATCATTAGATTTAAGAACAATGCCACGCCGTTGTGGCATTCCAACACCAGGATCAATGACACATAAAAAAACGGTCCCAGCAGGAAAACCGCGGCTGTATGCGGCAATGAGTGCGGCACTGGCCTGAGGTTGATAGGGGGGTAAATCAGAAAAGAGGTCGATGACCTTGCAATCAGGTGCTTGTTGATACAAAGCAGCCTTTACCTGACCAATATACGGCCCTTCGATACCAAAGTCGGTAGATAAAACGATCATCATCTTCACAAAAAAGCCGGGGTAAACCCCGGCTTTTTATTTAACTTGTACTTTCTGAGCTCTCTTCCTCAACTTCTGGAAGTGGGCGATCTACCAGTTCAACAATCGCCATCGGTGCACTATCACCATCTCTAAAACCACATTTCAGAATGCGCAGATAACCTCCTGGACGCTCCAGATAACGTGGTCCCAGATCATTGAACAGCTTGGTGACAATTTCGCGATCACGAACACGTGCGAATGCTAAACGGCGGTTTGCAACATTGTCCTTCTTAGCCAGTGTGATCAGCGGCTCGACGACACGACGTAATTCCTTTGCTTTTGGCAAAGTCGTACGAATCATTTCATGGCGAACCAACGATGCTGCCATGTTTTTAAACATAGCCTCACGATGACTGCTTGTTCTATTTAGTTTTCTACCACTCTGTCTATGACGCATTATCTATATTCTCATTAACAAAAGCTTAAGCTGACGCTTCAACTTTATCTTCTGAACTTCTGTTTGCACCAACAAGTCCTGCTGGCGGCCAATTTTCTAAACGCATTCCCAAGGATAGCCCTTGAGAGCCAAGGATATCCTTGATTTCGGTCAGAGACTTCTTCCCAAGATTTGGCGTTTTCAATAACTCTACTTCAGTGCGTTGAATCAGATCACCAATAAAGAAGATGTTTTCTGCCTTGAGACAGTTCGCAGAACGAACGGTTAACTCAAGATCATCGACTGGGCGCAGTAGAATTGGGTCAATATCCGCTTCCGGTTGTACTGGCTCTTCAATTGTCGTGGTCTCAAGGTCAACAAAGATTGAAAGCTGATCTTTAAGAATACTCGCTGCACGGCGAATTGCTTCCTCTGGATCAATGCTGCCATTTGTCTCAATATCAATGATCAGCTTATCAAGATCGGTACGCTGCTCAACACGCGCACTTTCAACATTATATGCAATACGACGAACCGGCGTAAAAGAAGCATCTAACTGCAGGTTGCCAATAGGACGACTCTCATCGGTCAGTTCCTGAGTAGCAGCACTACGGCGATTAACAGCAGGCTGATAACCACGGCCACGCTCAATTTTCAATCGCATGTTGAGTTCGCCGACTTCAGTCAGGTTGGCAATCACATGATCTGGATTCATGATCTCGATGTCATGCGATAACTCGATATCACTGGCAAGCAACTGACCAGCGCCTTTTTTGCTAACCGTCAGAATAGCCTCGTTACGTTCATGCATAATAATAGACAGGCCCTTCAGGTTTAACAGGATATCAATGACATCCTCCTGAACACCTTCTATTGTTGTGTATTCATGTAATACATCATCAATCTCAACCTCAGTCACGGCGCAGCCGGGTATTGAGGACATGAGAATACGACGAATCGCGTTACCAAGCGTATGACCAAAACCACGCTCTAAAGGTTCCAGTGTTACCTTGGCGCGCAGATCGCTAATAACCTGTACATCAACCACACGTGGTTTTAAAAATTCGTTTGCTGAGCCCTGCATTAATTGACCTCTCTAGAGTCCGATATTCAGATTTAGTAATCGTTTTAAATCAACAAGAAATAAAATTACTTCGAGTACAACTCAACAATTAAATGCTCATTAATCTCGGCAGGGAGATCACTTCTTTCTGGACAAGCCTTGAAGGTGCCAGACATTTTATCACCATCAACCTGAATCCAGTCAGCAAAGCCTTGTTGCTGTGCAAATTCCAGCGATGATTTTATGCGTAACTGCCCTTTAGATTTTTCACATACCGCCAGTTCATCACCAGGTTTTACCTGATAGCTTGGGATATTAACTTTCTTACCATTCACTGTAAGTGCATTATGTCTCACCAACTGACGCGCTTCGCTACGTGACACGCCCATTCCCATACGATAGGCCACATTGTCCAATCGACATTCCAGGATCTTCAGTAGATTCTCACCCGTCGAGCCTTTACGACGATCTGCTTCACTGTAGTAACTTCTGAACTGATCTTCTAGAACGCCATAGATTCTTCTGACCTTCTGTTTTTCACGCAACTGTACTGCGTAATCTGTCAGGCGTGTACGTCGAGTACCATGCTGACCGGGAGGAAAAGCTCTGTTCTCTACCGCACATTTCGCGGTGTAACATTTTTCGCCCTTAAGGAAAAGCTTTTCGCCCTGACGACGACACAAACGACACTTTGCACCTACATATTTAGCCACAGTAACCTACCTTAAACTCGACGCTTTTTCGATGGACGACACCCGTTATGCGGGATTGGGGTCACATCTGAAATGCTATTAATTTTAAAACCAGCGGAGTGCAGAGCGCGAACAGCAGATTCACGACCAGGTCCGGGACCTTTCACCATCACATCCATATTTTTCATGCCAAACTCTTTAACAACAGAGCCGGCTCTTTCAGCGGCTACCTGCGCTGCGAAAGGTGTACTCTTTCTTGAGCCGCGAAAGCCAGAGCCACCAGCAGTCGCCCAGGCCAGGGTGTTTCCCTGTCGGTCAGTGATGGTGATAATTGTGTTGTTAAAAGAGGCGTGAACATGTGCCACACCATCTACAACATTTTTTTTGACGCGCTTACGCGCGCGATTGCTTGTTTTAGCCATTATCTACTGGTCGCTTCCGTAATATTTTACTTTCTAATCGCTTTACGTGGCCCTTTACGGGTACGTGCATTTGTCTTGGTTCTCTGTCCACGAAGTGGTAGCCCTCTACGATGGCGAATACCACGATATGCACCGAGATCCATTAAGCGCTTGATATTCATCGTAACTTCACGACGAAGATCACCTTCAACCTCAAATTTGCCCACTTCTGTACGCAGTGACTCCAGCTCAACTTCAGTCAGATCTTTGACTTTTGTCGTTGGGTCGATACTGCTTACTTCACAAATCTTACTTGCCCGGGTCGCTCCAATACCGTAAATTGCTGTTAAGGCAATGACAGTATGCTTGTTTACCGGGATATTGATGCCTGCAATACGGGCCATCTAAACGCTCCTAAACACTAAATATCGCTTCGCTTTCGCGAAAACGGCTAATTCTATTATTGATGGGCGACGAAATCAATAAAAATCCGTGCCAATCAGCTACTAACCTTGTCTTTGTTTGTGACGAGCATCTTTACAGATAACCCGAACCACGCCTTTTCTGCGAACAACTTTGCAATTTCTGCAAATTTTCTTTACTGATGCACGTACTTTCACCGTCTTTCTCCAGACCTAAATATAATCAGTTACTATGAGTCTAGCGCTTTGCTGCGCCACCCTTCAGCTTCGACTTTTTCAGCAGACTGTCATACTGATGGGACATCAGGTGTGACTGAACCTGTGCCATAAAGTCCATCACAACAACCACGATAATTAGCAGGGATGTACCACCAAAATAAAATGGGACATTCCAGTAGACAATCAAAAACTCTGGCAACAAACACACTGCAGTAATATAAAGCGCGCCAACAAGTGTTAAACGTGTCATCACCGCGTCAACGTACTGTGCAGTCTGCTCACCGGGGCGGATACCAGGAATAAAAGCACCTGATTTCTTAAGATTATCCGCCGTATCTTTTGGATTAAATTGTAATGCCGTGTAGAAAAAGCAGAAAAAGATAATCGCAAGCGCCAAAAGCATCACATAGAGCGGCTGTCCAGGCGATATCATTTGAGATATATCCTGTAGCCATTCCATCCCTTCGGCACTACCAAACCAACCACCAATCGTCGCAGGAAACATGATGATAGCTGAAGCAAAGATAGGTGGAATGACACCCGCCATATTTACTTTCAGCGGCAAGTGACTGGTTTGCCCTGCGTACATCTTGCGGCCCTGCTGGCGCTTAGCATAGTTGACCGTAATACGCCTTTGACCACGCTCAACAAAAACAACAAATGCTGTTACAGCAAAGGCCAGGGTAATAATGGTCAGCACTACAACGGAACTCATCTCACCAGTCCTGGCCAACTCAAGCGTGCCACCAATGGCGGAGGGTAATCCAGCCACAATTCCGGCAAAGATTATAATAGAAATACCATTGCCAATGCCACGTTCTGTTATCTGCTCACCAAGCCACATCAAAAACATGGTGCCAGTCACTAGACTCAGCGCCGCAACTAATCTGAAATCCCAGCCTGGATCAATAACAACACCACTACCACCAATCTGCTGGCTTTCTATCGCAATCGAAATGCCCAGTGCCTGAAAAGTTGCCAGGAACAACGTTAAATAGCGCGTATATTCCGATAATTTCCGACGTCCTGATTCGCCTTCTTTTTTCAGCTGTTCAAGCTTTGGTGATACAGCAGTCAACAGCTGAATAATAATCGATGCCGAAATATAGGGCATCACGCCCAGAGCAAATACCGATAAACGTCCCAGCGCGCCACCCGAGAACATGTTAAACATGTCAATGATCGTGCCACGACTCTGCTCAAATAGCGCAGCAAGCGCCATCGGGTCAATCCCTGGCACAGGTATATGTGTACCAATACGGTAAACAAGCAATGCGCCGAGAACAAACAGCAAGCGCTGTTTGAGTTCAGTCAGACGACCCGCGCCTGCCAATGCTGAGCCAGATGCGACCACTTAGTCCTCGATTTTGCCGCCAGCAGCTTCAATCGCTGCTCGAGCACCCTTGGTCACATTAATACCGCGAACAGTCACTGCTGTTGCAATCTCGCCAGAAGCGATCACTTTTGCTTTCTGGGTCTGATGAGGAACAATCTTCGCCGCTATTAATGCCGCTAAATCTACCACGCCACCCTCAACAGCCAATAGCTCATGCAGACGTACTTCTGCGCGAGTCGCTTTAACCCTGGACGAAAAGCCCACCTTAGGCAGACGACGCTGTAGTGGCATCTGGCCACCTTCAAAACCAACTTTATGGAAGCCGCCAGAACGCGAGTGCTGACCTTTATGGCCACGACCACAGGTCTTACCCAGACCTGAACCGATACCACGACCGACTCGCTTACGTGTCTGTTTTGCGCCGACGCCAGGCTTGATTGTATTAAGATACATCTTACTCTTCCTCAATTCTCAACATGTAATAGGCTTTATTGATCATGCCACGGGTACAAGGAGTATCTTCAACGGACACAGTCTGATGCATCCTGCGCAATCCTAGACCAGCAAGACACGCCTTGTGTGATGCCAGGCGTCCATTTGGGCTGCGTACCAGCGTCACTTTAATTTGTCTCTTGTTATCAACCATTAGAATTAGTCCAATATTTCCTTAAC
>CALZMY010000186.1 GCA_945788675.1 uncultured Gammaproteobacteria bacterium
TCACTGTTCTGGTACGCGGCGAAACTGGTGCGGTTAACGCAGCAGTACGTGCCGGTGCCGATGCCTGTGAGCGTGTGGGTGATGGCCTGGTGGCGGCACACATTATTGCTCGTCCGCATAAAGAAGTTGAGCCAGTACTGAGCAAAAGTGGCGCGTAAAACCGCTCGTCAACAAAGCTGAGATGCCGGGCGGGCGCGACCTCCCCTGAAACACGATAGGGGGTCCCTTTTGTACCTGCCCGGTTTTTTTAGGAGTCAGCATGGCCTACACGAAATCAGATCCGATCGTCCTTGGTTTTTTGGGACGGGCCTTGAGCCATGAGCTGAGTGCTGTGCAGCAGTACCTCACGTTGTCGAGACTGTTGAAGCTGCGTGGTTTTGATGAGATAGCAGAAAAATTCCAGCACGAAGCCATGGATGAGATGGCTCATGCTGACCGAATTATTGGCAGGATGTTGGTGTTGGGTGTTGCACCCAATGGCACGCAACTGCGTCCCGCTCAGTTGGGGGATTCGCTACCGGCGCTAATCGCTAGTGCGCAAGTCCTGGAGGCGGAGGCTGTAACACTTTATGAACAGGCGGTGAGCCACTGTGACCGCGCTGGTGATTTTGATAATCGACTGTTTTTTGAGCAGCTGTTGCAGGAAGAGCGTGAGCACTCCAGTTCGCTGGGAAACTGGCAACAGCAGTACCTGGGCCAATCGAGTTAGAGTGATGTAGGAGAATGGTGATGGTGGATAACTGGACACTGCGCAAGCGCCCTGCACGATTGGAAAGGCGTATCGATTTCGACAACTACGAATTGATACGTGAATTTCTTGATTTGACTGCGGAATTGTCTGAGCAGGAAGATTATTATCCGGATATGAACTTTGGTCCACGCCACGTCAGCATGACGATTCATGTTAATGAAGGTTGTGAACAGCTTGATGAGTCGCAAGTGCGTTTTGCTGAGCATGTTAATGCTATTGCACCAACTAATAAAATAAGTACCCCTGTTGGCGGTGAATATTCTGTGGAGAAAAGTTAAGCAATGAGTACGAAAAGTAAAACAGCTGCAGCTGAGAAACCGGCAGAAAAAGCTATAGCGACAGAGCCTCAAACCCCTAAAACTACCCGGCCGAAGGCAAGAAAAAAAGCACAGCCTGCTAAATCCACAGAGGTGCAGGTCTCTTTCTCTTCGCACAGAGTGTGGCCGGATTAATCGCGTTTAGCTTCCCGTTTTTATAAATATCGGGCAAAAGGGACCAGTTCCCCTTAAGCTGTGGTCGATACCCAGCGTTAGATTGGAGACAGTTCGGCGTTATGGAACAGCTTGTGATCCTTCTTTTGGTCTTGCCATTATTGGCTGGACTGGTAAATCATCTTTTCTCTAAATCGCTCGGTTATCGATCTGCCACATTGAGCGTATATGGTGCGGTAATCACATTTGCCGTTGCCGTTTATCTGCTCCTGGAGGTTCTGGTCGAGGAGCGAAGCGCAACTGTCCAGTTTGGTGATGGCTGGGGCATAGTGCTTGGTGATCCTCTTAGTAGTTTAATGGCTTTGCTCATTACGGGGATAAGCCTGATCGTCCGTATTTACTCCGTAAAATATATGATTGAAGAAGAAGGTTATGGCCGCTTCTTCATGTTACTTGATTTTATGACCGCTTCGCTGCTGTTGATGGTGACAGCGGGAGATTTGATTACCCTGGTTATCGCCTGGCACCTGGTTGGTGTTGTGCTCTACTTTCTGCTTGGATTTGATACGCGCAGTGCAGTCGCTTCACGTTATGCATTGTGGACGTTAGTGACATATCGCATCGGTGACCTGGCCCTGGTTGTGGCTGCTGTATTGCTATATCACGCCTACGGAACATGGTCGCTAAGTGAAATATTTACCCATGTCACTGAAAATCCAGGTGAACACATCTACTTTGGTATGGCCCTTGAAGAGGCTGTTGGCCTTTTACTAGCATTGGCAGCGTTTGCCCGCTCTGCACAGCTCTTTCTGCATACCTGGTTGCCGTACACCATGGATGGGCCGTCTCCGGTATCTGCTTTGATGCATGCCGGTATCGTAAATGCTGGTGGTTTTCTGATTAACCGCTTTGCTCCCATATTTGTTCAAACCGAAAGCGTTATGCACTTGTTGTTTGTTATGGGCCTGGTCACTGCCATTATTGGCTCGGTATTGATGCTGACGCAGAATGACATCAAAAAAGCACTGGGTTATTCCACTATGGGTCAAATGGGCTTTATGATTATGGAGTGCGGTGTGGGGGCGTTCTCATTGGCGATTTATCACTTAATTGCCCACGGCCTCTTTAAGGGGACACTTTTCCTCGGTGCTGGCAGTGTAATCAATGAAGCACGTCAACACGATGGTGTTCCGAAGCAGGATCTCTACACCTTTGTGGTGGAACGAAAATCAGCAAAACGGAACCAGCCATGGCTCGTTATGGCGGGGATTACCCTGGCGGTACCGATCATCATTTTAACCATGGCCCACTGGCTGGTAGCGCAGGACTTTTTCCAGAAACAAGGTGCGATTGTTCTGCTGTTCTTCGGCTGGATTACGGGTGCGCAGTTGCTGTTTAATACCTACCGTATGGATGTACAGAATGTGTGGCGCCTGGTGGGAATGATAATTTTCTCCTTTGCGCTTGTGATTGCCGGTTACGTATTGATCAGTCACGCATTTGACCTGTTCCTGTATCCTGATCCTGCGTTCCGAGCGGAAATCTATACTGCGGCGCATATTGATGTGTTCTGGTTCGATCTGTTGGTGATACTGACCACAGCCGTAATCGTTGCCGGCTGGGTGCTCACTTACTATTCAGAGCAGAACCGCCTCAAGGGTGAGGCGCATCTTAACCGCCTGTGGCTCAGCTTTTATGCGATGGTGTCACGTGAGTTTTATATGACTGATATATATGCATGGTTAACGCGAGCGCTACTGAAAGTGTCTGCTCGCCTAAATGTATTGTTGAGGTGGCGCTAGTGTCTGGAATCTTGCTGCTGCTTGCGGGACTGTTTTTACCGCTGTTTCCACTGAGTATGGTGTTCAATGGGCTGTTCGGCCGCATGCAGAACCGTACATTGCGCATTGCTCTATTATTGATTTGGCCACAAATTGGCGTTGCCCTGGTGGTAGCCAGCGGTATGGACGTGCCCGGCTGGATGCTGGTGTGGGCATTGCTCACCGCCATTTTCTATGGCTTCAGGGCTTTGGTGCTGCGAGAAGTCAGTTTGTGGGTAAGTTTTATTGCCACGTCTGTTTGGGCAGTTATGTGGTTGGTGATGGACAGCCAGGGAGCCGGCTGGTATGAGTTGGCTAAATACGCACTTGGCTTCAGCCTGCCGTTAATTCTGTTGCTCCTGCTCAGCGGTGAACTGGAACAACGTTTTGGCGCTGCCTATACCGGTCTTTATAACGGACTGGCACAACCACTGCCGCGCCTGAGCTGGCTGATCGTTATGGTGGTGCTGGCGGTGATCGCCACGCCGCTGTTTCCTGCATTTTCCGCTGTAATGGCGGCCATGCTTAATGTAGCACCTGACTCATTTATGATGGCATTGATGCTCTCCATTGCATGGTTCATGTGGGGATGGGCCGGTGCGCGTCTGATTCAGGGGCTGCTGATTGGGAAAGAAACCGGGGCGATAGCGACGCAGGCGGATATAAGCAGTGGTAAGGCCTGGATCTATGCGGTCGTTTTGGTTGTCATGGTACTTAGCGGTATTTATATGATAGGGGGGCTGGCATGAGTCTTTCGCTTGGAGAAAAGTTAAAGATTCGTTCTATGATCTATGTGGCGGCGGAGCCTGTGCCGTTCTTTTGGCCCATGCGCACATTTATTCACCACAACCCTCTGCATGGGCTTGAGCATCTACCTTTTGCAGAAGCGGCAGAGAAGGGTAGCAAGATCTTCCATGGCCGCAGTTTTTTGCCGCGCACCATGTATCAGGAGTATCTCTCTTGCGGCAAGGCGGATCGTAAAAAGCTTGAGTCAATCGTGGCCGAGTTTGCAGATTCCCAGCCTGAAATCGGCGGTGTTGACCTGAAACGCTGGTTGATGACTCTGCTCACAGAAATGGATGAGCATGTCATCACTTCCGATGTGTTGGTGGATACCGGTGACATCCACGCTGCTTTGAGTGGCAGCGCTTTGGCACCCAAGCCTGATGATTTGAGCGAAATCCTGGCTACACAGTTGCGCAGTCAGTTGCTCAAAGATCGTCCTATCTATGAATCTGTGGACGCGCTTTACGGCTGCAAGATTGGTGATGATCTGGATGAACTGGTTGTTAAAAGCTGTCTCGATTTTTATGACGAAGGGCAGTCAGTGTGGGCCATGCCCAAACGGGAAGTGGGCTTTTTCAAAGCATGGAGCAATGTAGCGCGCAGAAACGTTCGACTTTTCCTACGCGGTATCCGCGTTGGTGAAATTATTGAGGAGGATGATTCTCCAGAAGGGGTTATTACTCACGTTCTAAAGACGCTCGGAATTCCGGAGCAACACTGGACCAGCTATTTTACCCGCGAACTGGCGCGCCTGCATGGTTGGGCCGGTTTTATTCGCTGGCGTGAAAGTGCCAAGAACTATCACTATACGAAGCTGTATCCCGGCGATCTGGTGGATTTTATGGCAGTACGTATGACGCTTGCGCTGGCGTTGTTGCAAGAGCGCGGTCATTATCATGCTGCCTACACTAATAGCGCAATCGAATCGCTCATCGGTTCTCAGACCAAAGAGATCTACCTGCGCCATGAGTTCCACGGCCGTCATGTGATGCCCGCTATGGCTCACAAGGTTGATGTTGCTTTGGCAAGCGGTAAACAAGACCTGATGGAAGATACGTTTAACGAATACGTTCAAGCCAAGCGCTTAAATGTTGCCAATGCGCAAGTGGAAAAACTGCGTGCGCTGGCGCAAAAAGCGGGTGACGCGGGTGCGCTGGATCAATTGAGTGTTGAGCAGATCTTTTCACTGCTGGAAGCGTTGCACGCATTCGAAAAACAGGAAGGCATGTGTTGGCTGCGCAGTATGGAAGAGCAGGCGATGGAGCATTTGATCGAGGGTGTGACGCTTGGTCCACCTGTCCAGCGTAAAAAACGCCCTTTCGCACAGGCACTGTTTTGTATCGATGTACGTTCAGAGCGCGTGCGCCGTCATCTGGAAGGTGTCGGTGATTATCAAACTTACGGCATCGCTGGTTTCTTTGGTGTGCCCGTCAGCTTTATGGAGCTGGGTAAAGGGAGTGAGTCTCATCTGGCTCCGGTGATCGTGACACCTAAAAATGTGGTGCTGGAAGTCACGACTGACGGTGTGTCTGAAGATACTGCTGCGCTGACAGCCCTTGAGCACGCCATGCATGAACTGAAAGAGTCCGTTGTTTCTCCGTTTGTAACGGTAGAGGCGATTGGTCTGTTGTTTGGTCTGGACATGATCGGCAAAACCATCGCGCCAAAGTCATACAACACATGGCGTAAACGTTTTCATGAAGATAAACCTTCGACCCTGCTGTTGCTTGATAAGTTAACGCGTGAGCAGGCCGACTCTGTTGTGCGTACTGTACAACGTGCGGTGATTATCAAGGCGGTGGAACAAGAGTTAGAGTTCAAGCCTGAGCAGATCACTGATGACATGATTCGCGGCCTGCGTGAGTGCGCAATGGAAAATCCGCAGGAAACGGGTGATTTATTGCGTGAATTGAATATCAGTGAAGAACGTTTCAATACGTTGGTGAAACGCCTGCAAGATGGTTATCGCATCAATCCTTCGTTTGCTGATCGGCAAATGGAACAGTTGGGTCGTATTGGTTTTTCTCTCGACGAACAGGCCAACTTTGTCGCCGGGGCATTAAGCTCAATTGGCCTGACTAAAGGCTTTTCACGTTTTATTCTTATCATGGGGCATGGTAGTTGTTCTGACAATAATCCATATGAGTCAGCGCTGGATTGTGGTGCCTGTGGTGGTAATCATGGTTTGGTCAGTGCTCGTGTCATTGCTCAAATGGCGAATAAGCCAGAGGTTCGCAAGCGCGTGCGTGAAATGGGCGTAGATATTTCTGACGACGCCTGGTTTGTGCCTGGCTTGCACAATACAACGACGGATGAGCTTAAATTGCATGACCTCGATACCATGCCGCCGTCACACTTGTTCTACCTTGATCGCCTGAATACGGGCCTGGTATCCGCATCGCATTTGGCAGCGCAAGAACGTCTACCAACTCTGCAAAAAAGTGTGCCTGAGAATGCCACCAGGGCTTTTTTGGAGACCCAACGCAATTCCATGGATTGGTCGCAAGTGCGCCCTGAATGGGGGTTGTCGCGTAACTGCTATTTCATCATTGGTCGCCGGGAGCTAACGCAACAGTTCAATCTGGATGGGCGTTCATTCCTGAATTCTTACGATTACCGTGTCGATCCAAAGCGCCGTTTATTAGAGTCCATTATCACCGGTCCGTTGGTGGTTGGTCAGTGGATCAACATGGAACACTACTTTTCTGCTGTCGATAACGAAAACTTTGGTAGCGGCAGTAAGGCGTACCACAATGTGGCCGGTCGTTTTGGTGTAATGACGGGTAACCTGAGTGATTTGCGTACCGGCCTGCCATCTCAAACAGTATTGCATGAAGGCAAGCCTTATCACGAGCCGGTCCGACTCATTACTTTAATTGAAGCACCCTTTGAACATGCGCAGCGTGCGGTTGAGGCCGTTGTGTCGGTTAAACACCTGGTGCGTAACGGCTGGATTCGTCTAATGGTGATTGATCCAGAAGTTGGAAAAATTTTCATATTCGAAGATGGCCAGTGGCGCTCTCGTCCCGCCAATGTGGTCGAAACCCTTGAGGAGTCAGCATAACCATGGCAAATCTAAACTTAAACCCACTGAAAAAACTCGAAATCATCGCCGATGGTGAGCATAAAGCCTTCGTGACTGATTTGCTGGATCGCGCGGGTGTTAAGGGCTACACCATCGTTAACAACCTCTCTGGTAAGGGGGCGCACGGTTTCCATGAAGGTCATCTGATGTTTAATGAAGACGACGTATTGATCATGATTATCGCTGCCGTGCCTGAAGAGCTGGTTGATCCGATTCTTGAAGGTCTTGCGCCATTTTTTGGTGAGCATTCTGGCGTGGTATTTGTGTCCGAGATCCAGGTAACGCGTGTTGTTAAATTTAGCAACTAACTCACTCGTTAGTGTTATTTAGAGCATAGGTAGAGAAAACCTCGCTAATTGTTAGTTTAATATTGATTTTACTTTGTTTTTCCGCTATCAGCATAGATGATATCTATGTGCGGCAGAGTTAATATTGATTGGTCTTGCGCTGTTGAGTCACCGGATAATTCGTTTGTTTATGAATTGTTTGGCTTGTTGCTGACAAAGGATCACAATGTCGAGTTTCAGTAATCTATTAATCCCAGCGGTATTGTTTTTTGCGCTTGGGGTAATCGCCAGGGTTATTAAATCTGATCTGCGTTTCCCCCCTGATTTAGCTAAGGTCTTGTCGATCTACCTTCTTATGGCCATTGGGCTGCATGGTGGGTACGAATTAGGCAAGGCTGATCTTGCTACAGCAATGAATGCTATTTTCTGGGCGTTGATCCTGGGATTTAGTATGCCCATCATCGGTTATCTTACGCTGGTGGTGACGCGCAAGGTCAGCCCGATGGACGCAGCAGCGATCTCTGCACATTATGGCTCTGTCAGTGCTGGAACCTTTCTGACTGCGATCGCCTTTCTGGATAACAGTCAGGTAACATATGAGTCATACCCGCTGATTATGCTGGCAGTCATGGAATCGCCAGCCATTATTGTTGGCCTGTTACTCGCTGCAATGGCTCGTAAGCAGTTGGCAGCTAAAAACCCGAAGCCTGCTGACCTCGATGATGATAACGGTGGTACAAAATTTAGCAGCCTGTTGCATGAGGCATTTACCAACGGTAGTGTGGTGGTGCTGATTGGTTCCATGGTGATTGGCGCTATCTCGCAGCCATCTGGTATTGAGAAGCTTAAGCCGTTTATCGATGATATTTTTATGGGTGCGCTGTGTCTCTTTCTTTTTGAAATGGGAATGGAGGCGGCGCGACGTATTAAGGAGTTCAAAAAGGTTGGCCCGGTTCTGGCGATCTTTGGCGTGGTTATGCCGATCATCGGTGGTGTAGTGGGAGCGCTTGTTGGCGTGATGGTGCTTGATTTCAGTGTGGGTGGTGCAACGCTGGTGGCTGTGCTGGGAGCCAGTGCCTCTTATATTGCCGTGCCTCCCGCAATGCGGCTGGCAGTGCCCGAGGCAAATCCATCGTTCTATTTAACACTATCGCTCGGTATCACCTTTCCTTTTAACGTATTGGTGGGCATACCGCTCTATTACTGGTTTGTTCAGTATCTGGTTGGCACCTAACATTTAATCAATAGTTGAGAGCGTAACTATGGCTAATTTATACCCGCACAAGCTAGTTAACATTATCAGTCTGGATGTACTGCAGGACAAACTCGCAGAGATGTTTCGCCGGCATGGCGTGAGTGGTTACACCATCATTCGTGTGCGCGGTGAAGGTGGTTCAGGTGAGGTCGCAGGCACATTGGACTTTGAAGCAAATATCATGGTGAAGGTGATTGTGCCTGAAGAGAAGCTTCAGCGCCTGTTAGATGGTCTACAGCGTCAGATCGATAAGGGGTATCACCTGACGATCTTCGTATCCGATGTGGAGGTGATCTCACCTGAAAAATTCTCAACTCCTTTTAAATAACAATGGGGTACAGGGGCTTTTTTTCGTGATAGCGGTTAGGGTTATATAGTATTAACAGATCGTCGGTGAATTAGGTATGCTTAGCGCTTCGATAGAGAAGAGTGAGCAGAAAAGACCCAAGATGAGTAACAATGATCGAGAGCTCCATTCCGTGGGAGAGATGCCGGATCAGTTGATCAGACATCTTACGCTACGTCAGTTGCAGATTTTTGAGGCGATTGTCCGTCTGGGGAGCTATACCAAGGCGGCAGAAGAGCTATTTTTAACGCAGCCCACCGTGTCGATGCAGATTAAAAAGATGACGGAGACTATCGGCATGCCTTTGTTCGAGCAGGTGGAGCGCAAGCACCGCCCGACCGAAGTGGGGGAGGAGCTCTACCGCGCTAGTAAAGCTGTGTTTGATATCTTAAGCGACCTGGAGTCCTCCATTGCAGGGTATAAGGGGCTCAAGCGAGGGCGTTTGCGGCTGGCAGTAATGACTACGGCAAAATACTTCGCCCCCGAAATGCTAGGCGATTTCTGCAAAGTATATCCTGAGGTCGATGTTTCCCTTAAGGTAACCAACAGAGATCGAGTTGTGGAACGCATTAATCGGGGGGAGGATGATATCTATGTGCTGGGCCGGATGCCTGAGAACTCCGGTCTGGTTTCCATCCCATTTGCACCTAACCCGATGGTGGTCGTTGCCAGCAAAGATCATCCTCTTACACGTGAGCGGAATATTACCCTGGAACGTTTGGCGCAAGAGCCGTTGATTTTGCGGGAGCCGGGTTCCGGGATTCGTGATACCTCTATGCGTCTGTTTCGTGAGCGGAACCTTCAGCCCAAAGTACGTATGGAGCTGGGGAGTAATGAGGCGATAAAGCATGCTGTTTTGGGGGGGTTGGGGGTTTCTCTGCTGTCATTACATACCCTTACTTTGGAGGGGGCAACCGGGCCGGTAGATCTTCTGGATGTTGAAGGTTTTCCGATTATGCGCCAGTGGTATCTAGTTTACCCGCAGGAGCGCGAGCTATCGCTGATCGCCAAGACGTTCCTTGAGTTCGTTCAACATAAGGGGCCGGAAATTCAAGCCCACATGGAGAAGCTGCTGGCCGATTTTGACCTTATTCATCAGGATCGCTGGCGCAGCCTGGGTGTTAGTGACAACAAGCGTTGAGTTTCGTTTACGCTCAGTGGCGCGTGTCATAGCAGCCTAAGCGCCGAAATCTCTATTCCCGATACGCTTTAGGCCACCGAATGAAATAACTGTTCGGTCTTGCGTACCATGCGGTATAGTGATCGCATGTTGTTGTAATGGCTAACGCGAGACAACGGGATCCATGCGACCTGGTGAGATTCGCTATTGCCCGGAATGGGCAGGCGATCATCAATTTCCAGCAGGAAGCGAATATCAAAGTGTTCGTGGCGATCATCGTGAGGGCTGGGGTAGATCGTATGGATGTCTACATCAAAGATAGCATCACTTAATAAGGTGATATTTGACACATCGATACCGCTTTCTTCGGCTGTCTCTTTCAACACAACCTGCAATATATCAGGGTCGCCATCGGCATGCCCGCCGGGCTGGAACCAGCGATCCAGTTTACGGTGATGCAACATCAAGGTATGGGTACGTGCGGGATTTAGCACCCAGGCTGAGCCGGTAACATGGCCATGGGCCAGGTGGCGATCGAAACAGTTCTGGTGGGCGTAAATAAAACGCAATGTGCGATCCACCATCGCCGCTTCTTCCATAAACGCTGTTCGATAGCTGAGCAGGTGCTGGATTAGGTTTTCTCTATGCATGGCGAGGGGGCTGTATAGCGTCAAAGTCGTAAGGTATAAATTAACATGAACTAACTTGGGTTCGTCATTGGTTTACTCTATGGACGGTATCGATAAGAGTAATGAAGGTTGTATCTACATTCGTGTTCTAATGACCCACATTTATCCAGCCTGGATAGCGCCGTCGCATGCTGGCTAAGTGCATGGAATTAATCAATAAAGAGTTGGATTGTTTTAAGCATGATTAAACTGCGGACCTACATTTTCATCGACTCCCTGCAACCGCAGCTCGCCGTTTATCTCGGCACGGTGTCGCAGGGATTTTTGCCTGTGCCAGGGGATGCATGTCTGTGGCTGGAGGTCGAGCCAGGCATGGCGATTCATCGCCTCACTGATATTTCACTCAAGGCGACTCGGGTCCATCTCGGACAGCAGGTCGTCGAGCGTGCTTTTGGTTCTATGGTGTTCCATCATCGTGATCAAAGCGATGTTATTGAGGCGGGTCGTGCCATCTTGCATCGCCTCGGAACGACCGAGAACAGTCGGCATAAGGCTCGCATTGCCTGGAGCGAGGTTGTACGCGCCATCTCTCCCGATCACGCCGTATTGATTAATCGTCAGGATCGCAAGGGTTCGATGATTTTGCCGGGACAGAGCATGTTTATTCTGGAAACTGAACCGGCCGGGTATATTGTTTACGCCGCCAATGAGGCTGAAAAGGCTGCCAACATCACCCTGGTAGATTGCCGCGCGGTCGGTGCCTTTGGTCGCCTGATAATGGCAGGCAAAGAGGCTGACGTTGATGCGGCGGCGCATGCGGCGGTCGATGCATTGCACAACCTTTCGGGGCAGGATCATTAACAGGTTTGAATGAAAAAAGTGCGAGAGAAGGACTCTCGTCTGGGCGGGGTTTGACAGCATGTGCGGTAGAGCAGAGAAATTATACTGCCAGGCAGCGTGTTTTCTGTAGTAGCCTGAATATCGACATCGAAAATGGCATCGCTCTTTAGCCTGATATTTTCCGCGGCGACGACGGTTTCCTCCGTGGCCTCGTTCATGACTACACGCAGCTTGTCAGGGCTGCTACCCGCATGTTCACCAGGATGCAACCAGAGATCGAGCTTGCGGTGATGCAGCATCAGAACGCGGCTGTGTGACGGGTTGACTATCCAGGTAGACGCCGACAGGTGACCAGGTAACAGGCTACGAAGCAGTTTCATGCTGCAAGATGAACTGACGTGTACGTACAACCATGGCCGCCACTTCGAGGTGCCTGATTTGGTAATGCCCGAGCATTTGCATAAGTAGTTGTCGATGCATGGTGCTTATTCGTATGTCATCTTATCTGACTGTAATGGGCTATAGAATACAGCAATCGCCGTTGTCATTTTATTGAAGCGGAGAGGGTACGGGTTCGAAGTTAATGCTGACCCTTGCCTACGAAAAAACACCGCCACATCAACGGCTCGGCACCTTGATTCATGAGGCGTCACATGGCAGTCGTATTACTGCCACGGCCGACATTGTCTATCTTCGTAGTTGGGTCGGTATGGTGGTGCGTGGCCAGGTCGCACTGATGAATGCGGACAGTTATAAAAAAGCGGCCCTGCTTGCGCAGGGAAAAGGAGATGCGCTCAAACCACTCAAGGGCGGTGGAGAACATCAGGCACATCTCGAACAATTACTGGGTTGGGTCGATTTCCGCATCTCACAGGCGCGCAGTATGGCCAGTCGCCTACGTCAACGTGCTGCCTTTCGACAGGATCAGGCAGACGGCGCACCACATTTACAGTCATTTAGATCTGTCGCACAGGATGAGCCCGATCTTTACAGACTGTCAACGGTATTGAAACTTCCGTGGCAAGAGGGCCGTGACCCCGCATCAAATTCACGCTTTGATAAGTATCGAAACTATGAAATTAAGAACATAAACCATCGATCTGATGGATATGTTTGTCAACGCTTATAGTGTCGCATTGGGTTATCTGGATCTCATCAATGAGCTGGAAATTATAGAGAGTGAGGCTGCGGGCCTGATTTACGGGGCTAAATTGCAGGTGACGAGTGGTTGTCTGGCCAAGATGAACAATGAAAAGATGGGAGAATATCTTGCTTTTCAGATTGGACAATGTCTACCAATCCCAGATCATTGGAAAAGTGCATTTCACACGTTGATGAGTGAACTGTCTACGAAGCGGATTGCAGAAGAGGGCAAGGGACTTGAGGCGCTTGAAGCCATTTTATCAGGGCCGTTGAAATGAGCCAGATACAGATTATTCCATTTCTTACTGAGCACCTTTGTTCATTGGGGCATCGGCCAAATAGGGCGCGAGTGCTTCGCTCTTTTCGCCGCGTATTAACTTGAGTAGTTCATTGCGAGCATCGTTCTGATTAAATCCTTTTTCGCTTAGAAACTCGAGCACATAACTGAAATTTTCTCTGCGTCGGATACCAGCTTCTGAGGTGTCACGACGATCGCCAAATTCGCCCTTTAGCGTTGAACCACAGGAGCACTGGCGGGTTATTTCAAGATAGGGCGTGCCTTTTTCATCGACGCATTGATTGAGTGCGCCAGATGAAACTTGTTTATTATCACTGGTTATATTGACAAAGTCATTGATGCTTTCAAATTTCTGCCCACATCCTTCACATACGCATGGGAAGGCGGAGTGGGCCAGTGCCTGTAATCCCTGAGACAGTTTGCTATGATTAGTCATGTTTTCTCCTGGTGCGTTGCATGAATCGCTTTCTTTAAGTTGAGCAATAAAAGTTTTGCATGTTTGTCAGATAATCGGCAGGTTGTACAAAAAAATTAGCTTAAAAATTGTCTTATAGAGATCGATTGATCTGTAATAAAGCTGATAAAATCCATCCCAGACGCTCCGGTAACGAGATAGCAAGTTGCTACCATTTAACAGTAGTTTAGAGCAGGGAATATTTGTGACCAATAACGATGTTTTACGCCGTATTCGCTATGCCTTTGATTTTAACGATTCAAAAATGATTGCCATATTTGCTCAGGCAGGTCATGACGTCACGCGGGAACAGGTGAGTGACTGGTTGAAAGGTGATGATGATCCTGCATTTAAGGAATGCAATGATGTTCAGATGGCGATTTTTCTCAATGGTTTGATCAATGACCGACGTGGGAAAAGAGAAGGTGAACAGCCAGCACCCGAGAAGCGTTTAAATAACAATATAATTTTCAGAAAATTGAAAATCGCCTTAGATCTGAAGGCGGAAGATATCCTGAAAATTATCGGATTGACAAAGGTGAGTATCGGTAAGCACGAATTGAGTGCGTTCTTTCGTAAATCAGATCATAAAAATTACCGTGAATGTCAGGATCAGGTTCTGCGTAATTTTTTAAATGGTTTGCAAATCAAATATCGACCTAAGACTTAAGGAATCTCTGATTAATTCTGGGGCGTTTAATCCCCTGGGGCCGCATCATCGTTGTTCTTTATATCTGGTTTTTTTTCGGCTTTTTTTACGCGAATTTTACTACCGTCAAGGTCCTTTCCATTAAGTGTTTTGATCGCGGCTTTTGCCTCACCTTGTTTGGGCATCTCAATAAAGCCAAACCCTTTGGAGCTACCAGTCTCTTTGTCCATCACCAGCGTGCAGGATTGAACTGTCCCGTGCGCTGCGAATAGGGTTCTAAGTGCTTCTTCTGTCGTGGTGCGGGCGAGATTGCGTATGAGTAGTTTCATTGGGTTACCGATTTAATATGAGGCGTCGTTACTATACAGCTTATTAACCAGGAAGGGAGTTGTAATACCCTTTGGACGGGGCTGATCATAGGTCTCGCTACGCCGCTGCCACACTTTTCAGATACGCCTTGTAACGCCGCTTCTCCTTACGGAAGGTGCGCCATGCCAGCCATAGTTTGCGAAGCGGTGTGAGTGAGGTGCGATGTTCCAGTACCCGATAGCCATCGTTTTCAATCTCATCAAGGATAGCACGATAGATCGTTGCCATGATCAAGCCACTGCGTTGCGGGTGGCGGTCACAGTCGGGTAGCAGCGCAAAGGCCTGTTGGTAGTAGTCGTTCGCACGCTCGGCCTGGAATTTGAATAATGCCTTGATGTTATCAGTGGTCCTGTTTTCTAGCAGTTCTTCGGTGGTCACACCAAAACGTTCCAGCTCATCGAGCGGGATATAGAGTCGACCACGGACGCTGTCTTCGTGTACGTCGCGCAGGATGTTGGTGAGCTGAAACGCCATGCCGAGGGCGTGGGCATATTTCAGTGTGTTGCGGTCTTCGTAGCCGAAGATCTCGGCGGACATCAATCCCACCACGCTCGCCACGCGGTGGCAATAGAGCGAAAGCTCTTTGAAGGTTGGGTAGGCGTTGTAGTCGAGATCCATCTCCATGCCGTCGATCACCTCAATGAAATGCTCCTGCGGCAAGTCAAACGCCTTGATGGTCTCCTGCAACGCCATGCCGACCTTATGTCGAGCCTCGCCGTCAAACACCCGTTGAATCTCCTCACGCCACCATGCCAGCTTGATACGTGCGATTTCGTGTTCTTTGGTCTCGTCCACCACATCGTCCACCTCGCGGCAGAAGGCGTAGAGCGAGATGATCGCGCGGCGCTGATCGGGCGGCAGAAACAGAAAGCTGTAATAAAAACTGGAACCGCTTTTTGCGGCTTTGTCCTGGCAATATTGGTCGGGTGTCATGGCCTGATATATCTGGGATGGGTCTACTTGATAATCTAAGAGGTCAATCATCCCGGTGTGAGCGGGTCGAGTCAAGTCTACCGGCTTTTCAAATCTTAATTAATCCTCCAAATTTCCCCTGGCTCTGTATGCCCGCTGATTGGGGGATTCGTCAAAACAGGCCGCTAGAGCGTCAAGATTTTCATCACGGGCGCGTTTCTGGCGGGGTCATCATTGAATCCTGATACTAATAGCACGGTGTGCCCACTCTGGATGAGATTGATCTGTGCGTTGATCACGTCACAGAGTTTGCGCCAGTCATGCGTCTGGATTTCATCGACGAGTACGGGCACAACGCCCCAGTGGAGCGCCATTTTCTGATTGACTTGGTTGCTGGGACAAACGCTGATGCACAGTGCCGATGGACGGCTGGCGGAGATGATGCGCGGGGTGGTGCCGGTGCCGGTTGGGATGATAATGCCCTGTAGTTTGAGATTGTGGGCGAGGTCGATGGTGGCGCTGGCGACGGCCTCACGGATAGTCATAATTGTGGGTTCGTGGGTGCTGTTTTCTGACGATACACCAAAGCTGTTTTGCCGCCATTGATGAGCCTCTATTTCATGCAATACCCTGTCCATGGTTTCGACCGCCATGATAGGGTGCCTGCCCGCGGCAGTTTCGCCCGACAACATCACCGCATCGGTGCTCGATAGTGCTGCGTTGGCGACATCGCCCACCTCTGCACGGGTCGGGCGGGAGTGCTGAATCATCGATTCGAGCATCTGGGTGGCGACGATCACGGGACGGTTGTAGTGGCGCGCCAGCTGGATCAGGTCATGTTGTAACAATGGCACACGCTCGGCAGGAATTTCGATTCCCAGATCACCACGTGCCACCATAATGGCATAAGAGGCCTCGAGGATTTCCTTGATGTTGGTGACGGCCTCGGGTTTTTCAATCTTGGAAATAATAGCGGTATCTGCACCATGTTGTTCGATGAACGCTTTCAGGCGCAATACATCATCAGCGCTGCGCACAAAGCTAAGGGCGAGAAAGTCGCTTTCTAATTCGATAGCTAGTTTGGCATCACGTCTGTCTTTATCGGTGAATGAAGGGGTGGAGAGGTTGGAATCAGGCAGGTTCATCCCTTTGTTATTACTCAGCGTACCGCCGTGAATCACGCGGCAACGGATGTCGGTATCGTCGACACTCAGCGCGATTAGCTCCAGATTGCCATCATCAAGCAGGATACGTTCGCCAATGTTGATATCCTGATGGAGGTGGTGGTACTGCGATGGAATAAGCCCCGCCTCGCCGATGACGTCACGACAGGTAACAATCACCTCGTCACCATTGTTGAGTTCAATTTGGCCGTTTTCGAACTTGCCGGCGCGAATCTTGGGACCGCATAGATCCATGATGATGGCGATATGTTTATGACAACGCTGTGCTGCCTCGCGCACTTGTTTGACCGCCAGGCGGTGGGTGTCATGTTCGCCATGCGACATGTTGATACGAAAGGCATCGACACCGGTATTGATCAGTGTTTCGATGATTTCAGGGGTGGCGCTGGCGGGGCCGAGCGTGGCAATGATCTTGGTACGACGCCAACGTAAGGCGGCTTCCTGTTCTTCAGGTAGCGTGTGGTCTGGCATTGTGTGTTGCGCTCCTATGAGTCAATACTCAACCGGCCAGTGCCGGTGGCTCCCTTTTCCTGAGGTTGTGTCTAAAAGATACCTCAGGGTCCGCACACAGTAAATCTATATTTAATAAAACCTCCCCCTTTGAAAAAGGGGGATGGAGGGGGGGGTCAAATGTATGCTATAAGTTCGGAATTGCCGACAGGTGATGTCAAAAGGCGCGAGTACATTATCTCTAATGGTATTGGGGCAAGCTGTGATCTGGCCCCCGAAATTCTCATGCCTTAAGATGGAGTCGATTGATGCAAGTGACTTTTGTATGATGCTTTATTAATGCAGATGATTGACGGGGTGCACAGGGTACGCCAGTTCGTTATAGGGCTGTCTTAACAGCCATGATTATCCGCCCCAGACCCGTAATTCTTGATCTGCGATTTCACTGCTTAAACAGCCCGTTTTTATATGAAAATCAGTTGAAGCATTCCGGCCTGATTGGCTAGCACTATAATGCAACGCATCAAAACTAAATTGTTTTAACAATCGCCACAATACAAACAGCAGGTATCATCATCGACAAGCACTTTCAGGATTTTGTTCTCTACACCACTGGCGCGACGGCGATCACATCTCAAACAGTCATCCAGACCTTATGGAGTGGCTATGGAGAGATTGTACGGCTGGGGCTTGCCGGTTCGGATTTAAGTTCGGTCGTCCTGAAATACATTATGTTACCTGAAGATGGGGATCAAGCGGATCATCCGCGGGGCTGGAATACGGGCCTTTCTCATGTGCGCAAGGTTACTTCTTATGATGTGGAGATGCATTGGTATCGGGACTGGAGTGCGCAGTGCGGTAATGGTTGCCGGGTGGCACACTGTTATGCCGTGACCTCTGATGCGAGTGAGCATGTCATTGTGCTGGAGGATCTGGATGCGGCGGGTTTCCCTGTCAGGCATGCTGAGCTTAATTTAGATGGCGTTAAACTCTGTCTGGAGTGGCTGGCCCATTTTCATGCGACCTTTATGGGGGTGAAGCCTGAGGGTTTATGGCAGACGGGCAGCTACTGGCACCTTGCCACCCGCCCTGATGAGCTGGCGGTGATGGCAGAGGGCGATTTAAAGCAGGCCGCGGCGGCCATCGACCAGCGCTTGAATAGCTGCACTTTCCAGACGCTGATACATGGTGATGCCAAGGTAGCGAATTTCTGTTTTTCTATCGATGGCCAGTCCGTTGCCGCGGTGGACTTTCAATATGTCGGCGGCGGCTGTGGTATGAAAGATGTGGCCTATTTTCTTGGCAGTTGCCTCCGCGAAGAGCAGTGCGAACGTTCGCAGAATGAACTACTGGATTACTATTTTGACGCCTTGAAAAGTGCACTGGATGAGCAAGGCAAGTCACTGGAGTGGAAGGCGCTAAAGACGGAGTGGATGGCGCTGTTTGCATTCGCCTGGGCGGATTTTTATCGTTTCTTGATGGGCTGGATGCCGACACATCACAAAATCAATCCGTACAGTCGGCGTTTGACCGCTGAGGTGATTGCCAGCATAAATGCTGAGTGAGGCGAAAAAATATATAACGCCTGAGGAATGAGTATTAACAGGTCCTGGTGTTTACACTAATCTTAAATATACGACTTTTGAGGATAAAAAAGGGGAGAGGCGAATGCCTCTCCCTGGTTAACAACTTTGCAACTTTCTAGTGGTTGAGTGAATCTTTAGTCATCGTCACGATTACGGCGACGACGGTCGTTTTCATGATCACCCCTTTCATCGTCGTCATCGGCGTCATCGGCGTCATCATCGTCACCATCACCATCACCATCTTCGTCATCATCATCGTCACGATCACGATCACCATCATCGTCACGATCACGATCATCACCATCATCATCGTCACCATCACCCGGTGGCGGAGGTACTATTGTAGTGATACTGGCAGTGGTCATGTCGGAATCTGTTGCACCCGCATTATCTGTTACTGTCAGCGTCACGTTATAGGTACCCGCCGCGGAGTAGGCGTGAGTTGGATTTATAACAGAACTGCTACTGCCATCACCGAAGTCCCAGGCATAGCTCAGTGGCCCATTTCCCGGATCTGATGAGCCAGAACCATCGAACAGTACAGGTACATTGACCGTACCACTGTATGGACCATTGGCATCGGCTGTCGGCGGTTGATTACCTACGCCGATAGTGGCCGTGGTGGTATCGGTGTCAGTTGCACCCGCATTATCAGTTACTGTGAGGGTGACTGTGAAGCTACCGTCAGTGTTGTAGGTATGGCTTGGGCTGACGCCTGAGCCAGTACTACCGTCACCGAAATCCCACTGGTAGGCGGCGATCGAACCGTCTGGATCAGACGAGCCAGAACCATCGAACTGCACTGGTGAACCGACGGTGCCGTTGTACGGACCATTGGCGTCAGCGACAGGCGCTACGTTGGGCGGGACACCGATGTTGGCGGTCGTCGAATCCGATGCGCTTGCACCAGCATTGTCGGTGACGGTCAGGGTCACGGTGAAGCTGCCGTTTGAACCATAGGTATGCGAGGGCGTGGCCCCTGCATCCGTGGCAATGGTGCCGTCACCAAAGTTCCAGTCATAGCTGACAATCGAGCCGTCAGGGTCCGTGGAAGCGGTACCATCAAACGTCACGGGTATACCGACCGTGCCGCTATAGGGGCCATTGGCATCGGCCACGGGAGGCAGATTGGCGACTTCGCTGATAGTGGCCGTGGTTCCACCCGAGTCGGTCGCACCGGCGTTATCCATCACCGTCAGGGTGACATTGTAAGTGCCCGCTGCGTCGTATGTATGGCTTGGATTCACACCGGTACCTGTATTTCCATCACCAAAGTCCCAGCTGTAAGAGATGATTGTGCCGTCAGGATCGTTTGAAGCTGAGCCATTGAACAGCACAGGGGAACCGACTGTACCGGTATAAGGCCCATTGGGATCAGCCGTGGGCGCCTGGTTACCGAGGGCGATGGTGGCAGTGGTTGACGCTGTGTCGGTCGCGCCATCATTATCGGTTACCGTCAGGGAGACGGTAAAGCTTCCATCGGAGTTGTAAATATGGCTTGGGTTGACACCTGTAGCGGTGGCACCGTCACCAAAGTCCCAGTTGTATGAGGCAATGGTACCGTCCGGATCGGAGGAACCAGAGCCATCAAATGAAACCGGTGAACCGACAGTGCCGTTATATGGGCCATTCGGATCAGCGGTGGGGGGTTGGTTGGTTGCGACCGGAAAGTCGTTCGCATTACCCGGGAATGTTAACGCAGTGATTTCGGTGATATTGGAAAATCCGTCACCATCTGAGTCAATAGACTCGATAGCAGCAAAATTACTCCCCGCATTATTGAGGTCATTACCATAGGGGTTGAAACCGAAATTACTATTGCTGGTATGGCAAGTCACGCATTGATCTAGTCGCGTACTGGCCGTGTCATATGTGGTATTAAAGCTATTGAGAATACCGCTGAAAGCCTGTGCCGGTGATTGCCAGGCAAGCAGAATAAACAGCGTTGTTAGAAACGCTAATGAGCGTTTTTGATTTAGAAGTATTGCAAACATCGTGAATATCTCCTTAATATTTAAGTTCAATTGATGACTAATTATCAATTACCAGTTTTTTCTCTGACTATCATTCACATCGCAATAACTGGGCCATTGCTACAGGTCTTGATAAATTAGTGACTTAACTCCGTGTGTGCTGCGATAATGTTACCGCCAGGTAACGCTTTATTTTTAGGTGTTACCATTAAGTAACATGCGCGCCCTTAAGTAAGTGCCATTTGTCTGTGAGGTAGATTGCAAGTCAGTACGTATTGCAGTGGGTTGTAGCGTAGATGATAAGGTGTTTAGTTTTGTTGATTGAATGATTCACTGCATTGAATTTTCAGTGAATAATAGACGAAACAGGCCAGCGCAGAGAGAAACTGATACTTGTACCATTTCGCAACTAATCTAGCTCCCCAAATCAGGTTAAAACCATTCGAATGTCTAAACAAGCCACTGAACATCACTATCGGTATATTCCTTATCGCAAGCACGATATTGTTGAGATGTGCCTGCAGGACACAGCGCTGTCTGGTGAGGAAGATAATTTCCGTCAACTGTATTACATGTTGAGCAGTGTGTTCCATTTTGAGTTTCACCAGGTGGTTGAGTCGCTGAAAGATAGTTATGCGCCATTTGATCCTGATGCAGATACGCGAGCGTATGATAATCCCCAGCGGCTCACCGATCTCAATTTTGTCGAGTTATTAGAAGGGGTGCTGGAGAAGGCCAATTATGAAGCGATTTCACGGGCGGATTTAAATCAGGCGTTAAACGAGGCCTCTCTGTTTCGAATACGTCTACAGGTGAATTTTGATGACTTCTCTGAAGTGCTGCTGTTCTGTCGTGGCGTCTCTACGCGGGAGGAAACGATTAGCAGCTGGTTTGGGTTGATGAAGAAAAAGATCAGCTTCACAAATTATGATCGGGTGGTGCTTTACATACGTTTTCGTGATGATTATGTAGCAACCGGAAAGCATATGCCGCTGTGTAAGCCGGGCGCAACCTTGCTTAAGCTGTTTCAGAATGTGCCCATGGCAGACCTTGAAATGCTGTTTCCCAACACCGCAGTGCGTATGCGCACCATTGACAAATTGTTGATTGGTGTTCCTGCTGTATTCAGTGGTGGGGTTGTGCTCACTACCAAGCTGGGTGCCTCACTGGTGTTGATGGGGTCAATGTTGGGTTTCTGGCTGGGTCTCAGCGCTGAGCCGGTCGAATTGAATAAAACTGCATTGATGGCATTCCTGGCTGGGCTTGTCGCGCTGGGTGGGTATCTGTGGAAACAGTTTAGTAACTTTAAAAATCGTAAATTAAGTTTCATGCAGGCCTTGATGAAAAATCTTTATTTTAAAAACCTGGATAACAATGCGGGTGTCTTTCATCGTCTGGTGGGTGATGCGGAAGATGAGGAGTGTAAAGAGGCGATTCTGGCCTACTATTTCCTGCTGACCAGTGGCCCGTTGTCGAAAGCAGCGTTGGATGACAAGATTGAACACTGGTTTGCCAGCGCCTGGCAGTGTACGGTTGATTTTGAAATTGATGATGCGCTGAATAAATTGCTGGCACTGGGGTTGGTGGAAGAAACAGACGACAAGTTCACCGCTATTTCTATCGAAAATGGGCTTCATAAACTTGACCGGCGCTGGGATGATTATTTTATCTCATGTAAAAAAACATGAAAAAATGAGTGATGATTAATGCGGAGATATAAGATGAAATGTTACAGCTACACACGCGGCTTGTTAATTACGCTGCTGCTCTACCTGACGCAGTGCACGGTTGCGGCGGCCTATACGGTCGAGTTGACGCGGCAGCAGGTGCAGGAAGCGGTGAGTGGGTACTTTCCCGTTAAACATATCACCCCTTTAGTGATGTTGACGGCACATAACCCTCAGGTCTCGCTTCAGCCGAAATCTAATCGTATTGGGCTGGAGGTTTCAGTGTTGGCAAATGTACCCGGTATCCTTACCGGGGAGGGACGAGGGTTGATCGATGGTGATCTTGAGTATCGCCATCAAACGGGTGAGTTTTACCTGCGTGATCCAAAGATAAAAAGCCTTGAACTTTATGATATGCCAGCTGAAGTCACCGCTTCTGTGCAGCTGGCGTTGCAACAGCTGATGCGACAGTCTCTGCCCGTAATGCTTGTCTATAAATTGCAGGATAATGATTTGAAGCAGAAGATGGCGAAGAGCGTGCTTTCTTCCGTGGCGGTGCGTAAGGGTAAACTCATTCTTGAATTGTCGGTGCCGCTGCTAAACCTGGGCGATTGATCTGCTTGAACTTCTGTGGATGACAGGTTAATGTTTACCAATAACATGTGAATATAATAACAAAGTAAAATGCTGTGAAATTTATTCGCTCACCTGCTAACAGAAATAACCTGGTGGTGGGTTTGTGAAACGGTTAGCAGGATAATATCGAAACAAGTTATTGAAGATGTCACGGCCCCGGAAGTTAAATAAAGCAGAAAGGGAGTTTTAGATGATCGGTAGCATCACTGCGACACGGTTAAACATTCGAGCTCAACCCAATATCTCAAGCCGGAAACTTGGTGAGTTGAGCAAGGGTGCGCTCATCAATATCCTTGGAGCCAGAAATGAGTGGCTCGAAATACAGTATCAGAATACCCCCGGGTTTGTCTTTAATGACTATGTGGCACTACAGGAGCGTGAGCCAGCTCAGAACGGTGTGATTACAACTAATCTGCTTAATGTCCGTGACAGGCCTGCTACCAACGGCGTCATACTTGGTGGACTGACGCGGGGTTCAAAAGTAGAGGTGCTAGCGCAACATGGTGGATGGCTGGAAATTCCATTTCTACAGGGCACTGCATTTATCTCAGGCACATACGTTGACCTCTACGCGCAGGAAACGATACAGCATGGGGTGGTGACCGCTAGCCTGCTGAATGTGCGTTTGTCCCCTCAGTCAGGTGCCAGAGTGATCGGGCAGTTATCGGAAAATAGCACAGTCGTGGTCGCATCAACGATCGGTGACTGGTGCGAAATTCCATTTAATAACGGCATGGGTTATATCGCTTCCCGTTATGTCGAATTGAGGCCTGAAGCGGATGAGTCTGCACCCCGGCCGATCTCCACGACGCTTAATGACGGCGATGAGGAAGATGATGGCGCGCGAGTGGTGCAGGCGGATCGAGAGGCAGGCGTAGCGCTTGCGCCAGTGAATCAGTTGCTCGTCGCAGGGACAGCAGAGGAACGTAAGGTAGCGGCTACCTGGAATCGTTTTGGTGGCCTGCTAGTGGCGCTCAGTGACGAGAAAGAGATCGATGTGGGGTGTGCCGTTGCTGTTTTGTGTGTGGAGAGCAGCGGTAAAGGATTTGAACCCGGCAACCAGGGGTTGATGATTATTCGTTTTGAGAATCACAAATTCTGGAAATACTGGGGGAAAAGCGCTCCGGATCGTTTTCGTCAGCACTTTAGCTATCAATCGGGAAAGGCGTGGAAGGGGCATCAATGGCGCAAGAAACCTGCCGATGAGTGGCGCACGTTTCATGGCAGTCAGCGAGCTGAGTGGGAGGTGCTGAATTTCGCACGTTCTATCGATAACAGCGCAGCACTCAAATCGATCAGCATGGGTGCCCCTCAGATTATGGGGTTCAACTATGAAGGTCTCGATTATCAATCAGTGGAAGAGATGTTTGCCAGCTTTTGCGGGAGTATCGAATCACAGATTCGTGGTTTGTTTGGCTTTATGTCACCCGCGATGGTGCAGCGACTGCAACGACACGATTTTGAAGGCTTTGCAGGGCTCTATAACGGCAGTGGTCAGAAGGGAAAATATGGGCGCTGGATCAAGTCTCATTATGATGCGTATAAACGTCTAGTGTGATTATTTAACAATAATCGATTTTTTGAAAACCGGGATTTAATAATCAAGGAGTATTGCTATGAGCATTTTATCGTTTATCGGACAAATATTTGAGCCAGCGGCCAAGGTGATTGATGAACTTCATACCAGTGAAGAAGAGAAGCTGCAGATACGCCGTCAGATGCAGAAAATCGAGAATGAGTTTATGGGCAAGGTGCTGGATTATGAAACCAAGTTGATGGATAACCAGGCCGCGATTATCAAGGCTGAGGCGACCGGACAGTCCTGGTTACAGCGTAGCTGGCGACCTATAACGATGTTAACGTTTCTGGTGCTGGTGGTGCTCGATAGCTTTGGCGTGCTGGCCTTTCGTTTGAATGATGAGGCCTGGATGCTGTTGCAGATCGGGCTGGGTGGATATGTGGCCGGCCGTTCTGCCGAGAAGATAACCAGTCAGATGATGGCTGCGCGTAACAAGCGGGAGAGTGAGGCTAAAGGCTAGCCTGTGCATGAAAGCAGAAGTTGACCGCGTTGTGAAAACATAGTCTGGCTTTTTTGCAGCGATTTTTGTTGCGCAAGTAGACCTTGGTGCTCTTAAGGCGAGCGGGCACTTTTGGCCAGGAGTGGACAGACACGATTTAAATGTAGCCTGATGAAACGAAGCGTGATGAATTAGTAATTCAAGTCTTTTTAGGGAAATCCGGGAGAGAGGTGTCATATTCCCGGATTCCGTTGCCACTCGATCCCCATAGAGAGTAGCTTCAGACACTTCCCTTCACTCCTTGAAAAAAATAGATTTAACCACATAAACAGCTCACTTAAGGCCGTTTATTAAAGCTATATAAGAGGTTGCTTTGGTTCGAGCCCAGGCGAAAAAATCCACTAGGCCGAAATTCCGTGCTTAGAATGCTGCACATCTGCACTTATTGGTCTATATTTATCTCAGCTTCTATTCAGGTCATCAAAATATTTTCGAACCTGATTTCAAGGTCACTCGTACTAGTCATAGGACGTTCCTCAAGGACGAGACCAGCGCTATGAAAACAGATGAAACATTATTGGACAAACAATGCTCGGCACAGGCTACATCGTCGTTAAATGAGACTGAGCATGACCGAAAACTACTGGTTGCAATCACAGCCGGTGAGCGCAGCGCCCTGGCGCAACTATATGACCGCCATGCAGCAGTACTGATGGGCATTGCTTATCGCATTCTTCAAAACCGCCGCGATGCGGAAGATCTGTTACATGATGTTTTCATTGAGGCCTGGCGCAAGGCGGCAAGCTACGATGCCAATCGTGGCACTGTTCGCAGCTGGCTGATTACACGGCTTCGCAGCCGAGCAATTG
Source organism: uncultured Gammaproteobacteria bacterium (assembly GCA_945788675.1). Taxonomy (GTDB): domain Bacteria; phylum Pseudomonadota; class Gammaproteobacteria; order SZUA-140; family SZUA-140; genus SZUA-76. The sequence continues at coordinate 25,559 of CALZMY010000186.1, forward strand.
ACCGCTTGCGCTCACTCATCAGCGCACGCAAAAGTGCTATGCTGAGAGCCAGTATTGAATCGGAACAAATGCAGTCGAGTGAAGCTATCAGCCGTTCACCAGACCATGTTCGCGCCCTGCGTGCCATGACTATACTTTCTAAGAATCAGCGCAAGGTGCTTGAGCTGCTCTATTTTGAGGGGCTGAGCTGCCAGGAGATTGCAGCATTATGTGAGATTCCCATCGGTACGGTGAAATCTCGCCTCTCGGCCGCGCTCAATTTATTGCGAAATTCACTTGGTTTAACAGGAGAACAGGCTAATGTCTGAAGATGATAATCAGCTTTCTGAATTGTTCCCTGGAAAACCGGACAAGGAAACACAAGAGGCGCTTGACCAGGTTGGCCTTGCGCAGGAACCTGTGATGCCTGGTGATCACCTGCTTAATCTTATTCTTGCGGCGACTGAACCGACCACACGTTTTGAAGGTTTTGTTGAACGCTTGTCTGAGCTGTTTGATCTCAGCGACACACGCATCCGTGAGCTGCTGGCCACCATCGATGAGGCAGGCAATCCATCATGGAAGGCCAGTGCGCTTCCCGGTACACGCCTATTGCGTTTTGATGGTGGACCCAAACTTGCTGCTGCTACCTGTGGTTTGGTTAAAGTAAAACCTGGACGCATCTTCCCTGCACATCAGCACCAGGCTGATGAATGGGTCTTTGTGCTACAAGGACGGGCGCAGGAAGATAGCGGGCGGGTACTACAGGCGGGAGACCTGGATCTGGGCGCAGCAGGTACAAGCCATACATTTCGGACCATGGGTGATGAGCCGTTTGTTTTTGCCGTTGTCTTATTCAAAGACAACAAATGGTTGCTTGGCCAGACCCTGATGGATCACCTTCAACCCAGGAAACGTTTCGGGCCAGATGAAACAAGCTGATACTCGAGTACTTTAAATATTCGCCTGCACGGTTTATGAATCACTGAATTTAAAATTCGCCAAAATTGTTCGCAGCCTTCCCAGCTAGTGCTTGCTGTCCGCTCAACTACAGCCGGGATTTCAGCTCATTACTCCGATAAAAAATCACCTGTTCAAGGGA